>JANMDA010000273.1:0-8135 GCA_031376085.1 Chloracidobacterium sp. | reverse complement strand
TGTCGAACTAATATTCGGAAGCGTCACCCTCACATTCACAAATGAAGCCGTCGGCCCGGACGGGCTGACGACCAGTCGCATCTGATTAGACCCAGATGTTTCCGCGTTAGAAAATATAGGCTCGATTCTGCTCTGCAACCCTAAAATCTCTGTTGTCGAATCGATAAAGCTTAACTGAGAAGCATTTACGGAAATGCTGAACAGCATTGCAAAGGCAATGGCTAAAAGGCCTGCATTTTTAGAACGCATTAAGAATGCAATGGTATTAGTGATACTCTTGACGGAAACCGACAACATAGTTTTCTCCTTAAGGAATACGCTGATCTCTAGAGCAATTTAAAGAACAATGGGAAGAGTTTAATACGGAATATACTTAAAGGTCAATTGAATATTAACCCTAAGTGGACTTAAAAACACTAGTTTACATAAAAATAACATGGACGGCTTTGCCATTATTGAAAGGCTAAACAGTCTTAGTTGACCTTAGGGAATATATTTTTTCGGAATGGCAATGTCAGAGCTAAGGCCGAATTGATAGATTAATAGACCCAAAGTTGATCGGTCAATATACCATATTCCGTTACGATACACGGCAACATCATCTTTGTTGTCGCCGTCGTAATCACCAGGAACAGGCACGTCGCCGCTTTGTCCCCAATGCTTGCCAATAAGCTGATGATTGCTGCTTTGCAATATGTACCAATTGCCGTCTGACGGGCGAAAAACTGCTATATCTTCGTGATTATCCCCATCATAATCCGCAGGCACCGGCATATCTCCCGCCAAACCGAACAACGCCGAAAAGCTAGAATTCACACCAAGCCCGTACCACATTCCGGTCGATGGACGAAATACCACAACTTCATCTTTGCCGTCACCGTCATAATCGCCTGCAACGGACAGATCCCCATTCTGTCCCCATTGAACACCCGAATACTGATCGTCGCTGCTTCGATGCCAGTACCAAGTACCGTTTGAAGGCCGGAACACGGCAATGTCATCTTTTCTATCACCGTCAAAATCACCCGCCTGCGGAATATCGCCTGCCAGCCCGAAATTGAATGCGACGAACGAGCCGTTACCGCTGTTGATCAGATACCAGTAACCATTAGACGGCCGGAAAACAGCAATATCAGCCTTGCCGTCGCCGTCAAAATCACCCGGCGTCAAAATGTCATCGGACAGACCAAAATTCAACCCGTTGAATCCCAGCGACGTTCGATTGAGATACCAGTTGCCTTCCGATGGACGGAATACTGAAATATCGGTCCTATTATCGCCGTCAAAATCGGCACGCGAATGCAGATATTGAACAACGGTAGTTTCAATCGTCTGGGCAGTGTTATTTGTCTCATCATTTTCTGGGATGAGATTTCCAGGATCGACAACTACATCTTCACCGAGACTTATCAAAGTTCCCGCATTGAGCGGAGTTATCACGATTCTTAATGTCGCGAACCCCATTGGCGAGATGCATCCGTTGGTGAAGGTTACGCCGCTTGAATCGGCTGAGGCAATGTAGCCGTGCGATGCGGTCGTTGTGAAAAGACTGACCGGCAAAGTCGTCGGAAAGTCGAAACGCACGGTCGGGCACGCAGTACTGCCAACACCTACCGGAAAGTTAGTCACCTTCAAAGCATAGGTTAGATGTTGGCCTGCTATTACTGGATCAGTCTCATCCACCTGACTTATTCTCAGATCCAATCCCGGAATTGGGCTCGGCGAATGTGATGGCGTAGTCGTTGCAGTTGCAGTTGGCGTATTCGTCGCAGTCGGCGACGGACCTGTTGAGTTGACTGCAGCGAGCGCATCGACGCGGCCATAGCCGAAAGAGTTATTCGGGATCTGCGTCGAAGGCGTGCCCCCACATGTCTGCGTCCCGCCCGAAACTGTTACGCCCGGATTTGCTGTGTTTTGCAGAAGCGTCTTTGTCGCGGCAATATCGCGAACAAGCTGTGGACGTGCCGACCAGAGCAATGCAACCACACCGACAACATGCGGCCCGGCCATCGATGTTCCGCTCGAATTGCCAAAACTTGTGTCGCTGGAAACTGTTGACGAACGAACACTGACGCCCGGAGCCGATACATTTGGCTTAAGGATGTTAGGACTATAAAAAGTGCTTGGGCCGCGGCTGCTAAAGCTCGCCAGCGTGTTGCTGCTATCGATCGCTCCGGTTGAAAACGATGCGCTGTATATCGCAGGTGCGTCTTGAACGGAAGAACAACCAGATCCGGAATTTCCCGCCGAAGCCTCGACAAAAATTCCGGCTGCTTCGGTGTTGTTTATTATCGTTTCTAATTCGGCCCGCGTTGTGCAGCCTTCTTCAAAAGGACACGTCCACGAATTATTCATCACATGCGGCCGAAGCGCAGGATTAGGATTATTGCCCGCAAGGTCTGTCGGTGCAATAAAGAACTGAAAACATTCGGAGTAAGTTGCGGGCGTGCCGTTTCCCTGATCCATGTTGCGACAGCCTATCCATTTTGCTCCGGGTGCAACGCCGACCTGATTTCCGCTGCCGTCGTCACCGACGGTTGTGCCTGTAGTGTGGGTTCCGTGGCCGTTATCGTCGCACGGTGCGGTTGCATCTGCTCCACACGAGCCACCGCCGGAGTGGATCGAGTCGTGCCAGTTGAAATTATGATCGCCCGCAGTGCCATTCCAGCCTCGATATTTCGGTTTAATAGCGTTATGCGTCCAACGCGTTCCTGTATCCTGATTCGCAATGACCATTCCCTGACCGGTATAGCCCATTGCCCAGACAGCCGGAGCATTTACATTATTAATACCCCATTCAATTGTCGCAGGACTCTCAGTGGCATCCTGACGGTTCGCGATGGCCGGATCCTCGATCCAACGCGCCGCCCTATTCGAATCAACCCGAGCTACATCAGAACGTGCCGCGATCTCTTCTGCTGTCGAACGGTCAACCTCGGCTACGATCATATTCGCCGCCCAGAACGTTTGAAATTTGATATCGCGAGTCGATAGGAAAGTCTTGATATCACGCTGCGTTCGCTCTGCATGTTCAGTCAGCGTGTTGTATACAAACCAGCCGCGAGCGTTCTGGTCTTTCATGTTATATGCCGCACTGACATCCGCCTGATCTGCGAGAAATATCACAACCGAAGTTCGCTTCCCGTCCAACGTGTCCGCCATAACCTCGGGAGCGATCTTGGAATCATGCACTCCCATGGGATTTGTAAACACTGCCTCCAAACTTGTTGCCGTCAACAGCGGCAAAAAAGGCAATGGAGCAGTGCCGGCCTGACTTATGAAACCGAATCTTAATACAGCAGCTATGCCGAAGAAAATAAATCCAACGACGATTGAAGATCGCTTGCGACCGAAAGTTTGAAACATATATTTTTACGACCCGAAGGACGCAGCCTACCAGACCTACTTTTTAATTCAAAAATATATGTATAGTTTAATACGCTGCTAAGTCCCGGTCAATTAATTTATGTAGATACGAAGAGGCAAAAGCTAACCGCAGCTTATTCGAAAACAAAAAAAAGGCTGCGGTCCAACCGCAGCCTTTTATATTTCGATTGAAATCTAATATCTATGGCATAAAGACCTCTATCTTCGTCGCAGTTGCATATCCAGCCGACTTGCCTTCTTTAGAGGTGAAATTGACTTGTTTATATCCTTTTTCGGCGCCGAATTGGTAAACCTTTTGCAGATATTCTTCCCGTTCTTTTTTCGTTAAATTGTCCCACGACGGCAACAGCAACCCATAGAATGTTTCGTTGCTGATCTTCCCACTCTTGATATGCTCGGCCAGCACACCACTGAGTTCAACTACGGTAACCCCTACGGTCGAAACCTTTTCATCTGTCATATTCATTGACCAGACATATAGGCCGCCGGAGATGAGAATCCCAATAAAACCCGCAACGAGGATCCACCGGTTGATGCTCTTAACGCTCTGGATCAAATTTTCGACAAACGGTGGACGTTCTTTTGTTGCTACAAGTTCAGTTTTGCCAGCGTCAAGATCGATTGTTTCAGTCTCGATTTCGTCTTCAATATCGGCTGCGGATTCTTCCTTTTGGATGACTTCGTCGGTTAATACACTTAGAAGTTCGACAAGATCGAGCGTGCGCCCGGCAGCATCAGAAACTGACTGGCCGTCGAATTCGCCATATTTCGATTGAATGCTGGCCGCATCCATTTTCTGGCGTTCGCGGACGATCAGATTTACATAAGCGTTGCCGATACGAATGTTGCTTTCTATCGCCGCGACAATCACGGTCGGCGCGTAAAACAATTCGCTGATGCTCTCCTTAAAGAGCCGCATACGGCCAAAGAAATCGCTTTCAATAAGTTGGTCAAAGCTGGCTGCGTTCTCTGCTTCGATAGCAAGGTCCTCAAAACTCAAGCCGGTAAGCATGACATTCGATTCGTCATTGTCGACATCGTAGATCGGAATGCTGGACCATTCGCTGTAAAGCATATTGATATGGCCGAGCATTTGCTCGCGGTCAAAGAGACAGATGCGTTTGTCTTGAGATACCGGACGCGAGAACAACCGCGTAATAACAAAATCAAACTTCGAACGCACCGGTTCTGAATACGGCGCATTCCGGTAGAACTTTGCCAAAGCCAGCATGGCCTGTGAGCTAAGCGCCGGACGCGAGTTTTCGCAGTAACGGCGAATATTCGCAACCGCAATGTGACGATCGCGTTCGAGAAGTGCCAAGCCCCAGGCTTCAGTCTCCTGCATGAGCGCGAACTCAGATGTCTTATGCTGCTCTGTATTGGAATTTTCTGTAACGTTCAGAAAATTGTGCAATGCCTTTTTGGCGTTAAAGTCATCAAAGGCCTTAGGCACGACCTTCATATACTCACGCTCAACGCCGGTCAGAATATGCTCGACCATTTGCAGGCCCGACATTTCGTCAACCGCACGCTTATTAAAATATTCCTTGCCCGCTCTCGCCTTTTTGACTTTTGGCAGCGCCATTTCGACCTGTGACGCACCTTCGTCGGCTATATCGACAATCTCAACTTTCGGTTCGCCATCCGTTGAATCTGCATTGTCGGCAAGTTCCGGTTCTATTTCCGTCATCCGGTCGTCAGGCGCGTCAAATTCCGGCTGCGTGCTGGCCTCGTCAACAGCATCGACTGCCGCCTGACTATCGGCAGCGGCATTATTGGCTTCAGCGTCGATTACAGTATCTTCGAGCAGGTTTTCTTCTTTTAGTTCAACAATAAGGTCTTCGAAGACATTCATGGTGGGTCACCTTTCCGGGGGCTGGAAATTTGGGAGGAAAATGGTATCGGGCGGGATTACTAGGGTTGGAGTTGCTTGATCTCGCCGGATTGGTCAATTTGGTACTGGTAAATCTGACCTTCCCCTGTAACTTGGCGGGTCGCAAGGATCAAATATCCAGTTCTTAATTCTGCATCAGTCGGAGCGGACGGACTCGCGTCGGTTAACCTATTATGAGCTATAACAAATTTGCCGCGAGTTACCTGATTGCCGGACGGTGTACCGATACTGTTTGAGAAAAGATTATTTATCTCGGTAATACGGCCGAATCTGCTGTTCTGCTGGTAATAACCAAGTTCGCTGGAAGAGATCGTTCGCAACGATGCAAAAGTATTCCCGTTTTCTGCCGCGCGAAGGGCTTTTTGGAGAAAAGGAATTGCCAATGAAGCAATGATCCCGATTATGGCAACGACTATCAATAATTCAATAAGAGAAAATCCACTCTGTCTTTCTTTTTTCATTACTCAAACACCTCAACGTTTTACTATATGAATTAAATGTGACATTTTTTGGCACTAAATCTTGACAAGATACGGCATTTTTTAATGTTGTTATGTGGTAACTACAAGGTTTTTCATATGTTTCCGGCTTATACCAGCCTTCCCGAAGTATTCCCATTGCAACGCTCATGCCAAAGTGTTTTGCTCCTTTCGCAGTTGCGCGAGTTAAATTTTTTGCTCTATCTGAGAAAGGTGTTTGTTTTTTGGTGGATTTTTATTAAGCTATTAGCTTTTGCAAATTCTTATCTAAAGGCAGGCTGAATTTGAGCGCAGTTATTGATCAGACAATCGAGACCTACGGCATCGACAATTGGGGAGCCGATTATTTTGGTGTAAACCGCAAGGGAAACCTCATCGTGCGGGCTCCCGAAAATGAAAATTTTACTGCCGATGTAAAGGAGATCATTGACGATCTGAGCAAACGCGGTGTCAGCACGCCGATCCTTCTGCGCTTTCCCCAACTGATCTTTGGACAGATACGCAAGCTGCAATCCGCGTTTCGCAAATCGATAAAGGAATTCGAATATCAGGGCGGCCATCTGTGCGTTTTCCCGATGAAGGTCAATTCCAATCGGGCCGTGATCGAAGAATATCTGCGCGAAGGTTCGCGATATGGCTTCGGCCTCGAAGCCGGTTCCAAGGCCGAACTTTATGCGGCACTGGGTTTGGAACAGGCAAAAGACAGTTTGCTCGTCCTCAATGGCTTCAAGGACCGCGATTTTATCCAACTCGCATTTGCCGGAGCCTCGGCCGGAAAAAATGTCGTCATTGTTATCGAAAAGCTAAGCGAGCTTGATCACACTCTTGCTATCACCGAAAAATTGTTTGAGGAAAACCCCGAAGCCGAACTCCCGATGATCGGCGTCCGCGTAAAACTTTATTCAAAAGGTTCAGGAAAATGGGAAAAGAGCGGTGGCGAAGCGGCGAAGTTCGGCCTGACGACAACCGAGATACTCGAAGTCATCCGGCGGCTGCAGGAAGCAGGCCGTATCGACATGCTTCGGCTGCTCCATTTTCATATCGGCTCACAGCTTACCGACATCAAACGGATAAAAAACGCGATGAAAGAAGCGGCCCGCACTTACGCCAAGATCATCAAAATGGGGATACCGATCCAGTATCTTGATGTTGGCGGCGGAATGGCGGTGGACTACGACGGCTCGCGAACTTCCTTTGAATCGTCGGCTAATTACAATGCGCAGGAGTTTGCAAATGACGTGATCTATGTGATCAAAAACGTCTGAGATGATGAGAACGTAGGTCATCCGACCATCATTCAGGAATCGGGCCGCTATCTGTCGGCTTATCATGCAATTCTGGTCACCAATATTCAGGACGAGATAGAAACGGTTGTCGAGAGCCATACTGCGATGACGTTTGAGAAAGACGACCCTCAGATCGTTCGTGAGCTTTTTGACCTGCGTGAAACGATCAACGGGAAGAACTATCGCGAGTATTATCACGACGCTCTCGAAAATCGCGACGAACTTTTCACGATGTTCAATCTTGGCCTTATAACGCTCGAAGCAAAGGGTAAAGGCGAGGTCTTGTTTTGGGATATCTGCGAAAAGGCAGATCAGTTTGCGCAGCTAAAGAAATATGTAGCCGAGGAATTCGATGAATTGCGGCGGCTGATGTGTGCTAAATACCTCGCAAACTTCTCGGTCTTTCGATCAATGCCGGACAATTGGGCGCTCGAACAATTATTTCCGATCATCCCAATACATAAACTCAACAAAAAGCCGTCGGAATATGCTACGCTATGTGATATAACCTGTGATTCCGACGGTATCGTAGACAAATTCGTCGATCTGCACGACATTAAACCCGTGCTCGAATTGCATAAGCTTACGAAAGGCGAAAGCTATTATTTGGCGATGATGTTAGTCGGCGCTTATCAGGAGGTTATGGGAAATAACCACAACCTTTTCGGCGTACCGCACGAAGCGCATGTGTTCATTGGCGAGGACGGTTACATTATAAAAAAGGTAGTTTACGGTGCGACGTTGGGCGATGCCGTCAGCTCCGTGAGATTCGATCCGGGCCAATTGAACGACACATTTCGCAAAGCGATTTTACAACGGATCAAAGAAGGCCGCCTTTCCAACAACGAAGGCAGCAAGATCATAGAATTTTATGAGGATCAGGTCGAAAGTTACACTTACCTGACTCCGAATGGAAAGAAAATGTAAACAGTTGGCAGCAAGTCTCTTTTTGCCGACGAAATATTAAAATTTAGATAGAAGAAAATTATGGTAGCTCAAAAGAAAACGAAGTCTTCGAAATTCCTGTCAGTTCCAACGCGTCCGGTGCCTATAGATCGCGACCGCTCGGTGGCAGGACTTCTCGAAAAA
>JANMDA010000272.1:0-7611 GCA_031376085.1 Chloracidobacterium sp. | reverse complement strand
GCCCGGAATATCCTGCGGTATAAAGCCGGGCGGATAGGTCGGCGTGCCAGGCTGATTTAGATCGGAGCCTCGTCCCGGCGGCATGCTCCCGGTAATGGCACCCTTGGTGATCGGCACACGGTGCTTGAATCCCAGCCCCGTATCCTGAAAGACGACTTCGGCAGCCGAGATGTCAATGAGACGAAAACGCCCGCCGATAATATCGTTGAGCCGCGCCGCGAATGGAGCTGCCTTCTCGTTGTCTGCGAGATAAGCGGTGTCGTTATTGTAACGCTTGCGGCCGATCATTCCGATATAAACTATGCTAGGTTTTGGCGGGGACTGCACAGACATCGTTACCTGATTTGAATATAGTTTGCCGTCGGGCGTCTGAACGATGATCTGCGATTGGCCTTCTAAGGAAATAAATTTGGCCGGCACGTCGGCGACAATTTTCTGTGAGTTGATAAATGTCGTCGGCAGCTCGCTTTGGTTGAAATAGATGTGAGAATCAGGCGTAAATTTATCGCCGTTGATCTCAAGTCTAAAACTGCGTGCTCCGGCATAGACGCTTTGCGGGTCAAAGCCTGCAATAAGGATCGGCGGCGGTGGCACCGGTGTCGGTGATTTCATCGGTGTTGGCGGCGGCGGTATCGGCGACGGACATCCTTCACCCCGGCACGGCTCAGGCGGCTCGTAGAAAGCAAAGATATTGCGCCCGGCATCGGGTGCAGAAATATTTCCGGGATAAACCACGGGAACCAGCGTTGTCTCGTCAATTGTTTGCTGTTCTCCGGCCGTGGGCAGGCGGAATTTATCATTATTAGCGGCAGGCGAGCCCGTTGCCTTTGGCGCGGCCGTGATCTTTACCGTCGCGGTTGTCGTGCTGCTCCCGAAGAAAGAACGGCCAAATGCAAGATAGAGTGCAATAATTGCCACGACGCCGAGCACAGCGGCTGCGATCATCTTGTTTCTTTCCGTTGGGGTTTTGCCTTCTAACAATTTCATTGGACTACTCAAAAGCTATTGTGCTGACATCGGCACAAAACCGGGCCGCCGGAAATATGCAGCCATTTCGATATGCAGAGCCACGGTTTCGCCGTGAGTTTTTCCTTTCGGAGCGGCTCGCTGCTGATCGGCACTCAGATTTGGATTAACTGCCGGTTGTGCAAATCCCTTCCCGCCAGGAAGAATACCGGGTTGATTTTGGGCCGCCTGATTTGGCTGGGCATTTGGCTCTCCAGTGTCTTTTTTGGTTTCCGTGTCGGACGGAACAAGCTCGATCGCGCTGATGATGACAAATTCGCGTCCGGTCTCGATCTCGCGAATAAAGCGGCGCAGATTTTGATAAGAGCCTTCGACCGTTGTCGTTACATAAACGCCGGGATACAGGCTGGCGAATTTTGCACGGCCCTTTTCATCTTCCGTTTCCGTTTGTTTCGTCGAATCGATATTTGCGCTCTCGAGCGGGACATAATCAGGGCCGGTCGTATTTTCGAGGCCGTATGCCTTGATAAGGGCGTTCAACCTCTGATAGATTGCCGACTGTCCGTTTGTCTGCATCGCCAGGAACCGCGTTTCAAAATCATCGACACTGGTCACGAGCTTGTCCACTTGTGTTTGAGTGTCTGTGATCTCGCCGTATTTCGATTTTGCTGATGTAAGCTCTGCATCGAGCCGGTCAGCCTCTGCCTTGTTCCTCGCAAGCTCACGGTTTGAGGGCACTACCCAAAAGAAAAACAGCACGAGCCCCATGATTACGGCAAGAACTCCGGCTGCAACGGCGCCGATCTCCAATGGCCCCCACATTCCATCATAAACTTTGCGCGGGCGGTTCGGCGGAATTATGAGAGGCACTTCTTCGACGATCACCGGCGTTTCCGGAGCGTAATCGGTCATGTCTATCTGATCTTCAGGTTCTGCCATTATTGCGTACCTCCCTGATTATTTTGTGCGATGTCGGCAGCGGGTGCCGCAGAATAACCATAAGAAGGTGTGTATATCAGCCGAAAAGTATATTCGGTGAACGTCAACCGCTCATTTTTTTGTAGGTCCTGTCCCCGCAACTCGGCCTGAAAGAGGCCGGAATTATTCATATTCTGGATCATCACCATTACGGAAGGATACTCTTTGCTGAGCACGGCGAATTCGAGATCGGCCTTAATGCGTTCGCCGTCCTGATAGACGTTGTTAACCACGATACGCGAGGCGCTTACACTGCCGGGCAGGACGGATTCGAGATCGGCGAAGAGACGCGACCAACCAAAGGTCTTATTTGCTACAAGCTTGTGCGAGGCCGTCAACAAAGCCTTTTGATCGGGCGTCAAAAGCTGCTGTACTTTCTCGCCTTCGCCCTTGAGCCGTGCTATTTCGGCCTGGCGCTCTTGAATGGCGGCCAGATATAGCTCGTTATCCTTAGTATTTTGGTTAAGCCGGGCAAGACAATATACCCCGATGCCAACGCTCATAACGAGCAGCAACGCGGCGGCGAGATATGGAAGCAGCCGGTTCCGAAACGGATTAGTGGATAGATTGAGCTTTGTTATCACAGTTACTACTTATATTTAAGATGCAAAAAATGAGCGCAAAAAATGGCAATTTATAATTCTAGCACGAAAAACCTATGCCTCTCACGCTAAAAATCGACAAATTGTTGCAAATTGTTCCACGATAAGGCCGGTGGCGGATAACTGGTGGATGACGGCTGATTTCGAACGCTAGAATCTTGAATTACTTTGGTTGGTTAAAATAGCAGGAACTATAGATTGATCTTTAACTTTCTTTCGAATGTGCGCAATCGCACAAATTGAACGAAAAAGATAATATAACGTTTATGTATGATCCATGAGATCAACCGCCAAAACGAAGACGATCTTTACCAGCAACGCATTGTATGGATCTCTAAACTGGCTATCGGATCGGTAAGCGGCCTTTTGATAGCCGCAGCCATAATCGTCAGTTTCTCTTTTAGTTTGCTAACTACCGGAGTATTATTAGCCTTTGCGTTGGTTGCCGCATGGATCTCCACAAAATTGCGTGACTGACCAGCAACCACGAAATTGCCTTACTCCCCAAAACAAAACACCATAAATTTTGACACTGACGAACTTCAATTTTGTTGTAAATGTTTGCAAAAACATTGCTTCGGTGATATTTTTTATTCGTTTAAATTAATGGGTTATTTTCAATAAAGGGAGGAATAATATGTCTGCGGTAATAGAAGAAACTATAGCCGGCACAGATGCTCCGGCGTATCGAATTGATCAGAAGCTGCACCAGATCTTATATAAGGAAGAGGCACGGCCCGTGCTCGAACCTTCCGATGAGAAGCTGCCCGATCCTGTTTATCCGCTGCATCCCGATCCAAAAGAGATGTCGCTGAAAGATTATCAGTGGACGAATGGGATCAGAGCATGGAAGACCTGGGGCTCACCGTTTTTCAGATCTAAGTTTCACGCAAAAGAACTGCGTCCGATCATTCCTTATCTTTTTACCGATTGGAAATGCA
This sequence comes from Chloracidobacterium sp., assembly GCA_031376085.1. Lineage (GTDB taxonomy): Bacteria > Acidobacteriota > Blastocatellia > Pyrinomonadales > Pyrinomonadaceae > OLB17. Next base: position 4,124 of record JANMDA010000272.1, on the reverse strand, counting down.
ATCTCGATTGTCATTACTGTTGGTCTTATAACAACCGCGTCAAAGGCATGACCGAGGATGTTGCAAAGCGCTCGATCGATTGGCTGCATTCGATCGGTTCGCGTGTGCTTGCACTAATGGGCGGCGAACCGCTGCTCAGGCCTGATTTTATTCACAAGATCGTTTATTACAGCGCAAAAAAAGACATTTTTGTTTATCTGCCGACGAATGCACGGCTGATGAAACCCGAAGTGATAGACAAACTCGGCGACGCCGGCATAGCGACGTTTAATATTGCGGTCGATTCGGTCAAGGAGCGAAAGTCGCTGCCAAAATCGTATGAGCCGATCAAGGAAAAATTTGATTATCTCGTCAAGCGGCAGCGTTACTACGGCTACACCGTGATGTTCAACATCAACATCTGCCACAACAACATGGACGATGTGAAGGAACTGACACAGATCGCCCGCGACAACGGTATTGCGACCGATTATCACATCAACGAATCGCCGATGACCGAGCAGCCGCACTTCAAACACATCAACGAAAATCAAACTTACCTGACGCCGGAAGACTGGCCAAAGGTTGACGCACTGCTCGATTATCTAAAAGACCTCGCCGTCAATCACGGCTACAAAATGGCAAATCCCGTATCGCATTTTGGAACGATGAAACAACTGATGCGCGGCGAAGTGCCGCCGTGGAATTGCCGTGCGGGACAGAATTCACTGATCATCCGCACCGACGGCACACTGGCTCCATGTTTTCCGATGTATTCCGCGACCGTTGACTGGGGCGTCGTCGGGGCGCACAAATTTGACGTCAAACAGCTCGACGAAATGAAGGTTGAATGTACAAAACATTGCCTCTCGACGTGCAATTACATCCTCGGCCACTGCTACGACACGAAACGCGTCATCACATGGGCGCTCAAGCAGGCACGTCACGGATTCCGAGGCGTAACCGGCGGATTTGACGTTTAATTATTGTTGTATACAAACCTCAAGGCCTGGCTTTATCGAACACAGCGCTTGCGTCAGGGCTTCGATCTGCTTTTGCTGTGACTGGTTTTGTTTTTCTTGGGCTTCGATCTGCGACTGTTGTTCTCTGACGGCGTTGACGAAAACGACACTAAGACGATCATACTTGACGCCTTCGACATCGCCTTTGTCGTTGTAGGTGACAAGCAGAGGTTCAACCTTCTCGACGTCTTCGGCGCCAAACCCAAGATCGTGCGTGCCGCCATCCTTCCAGTCGAATGTGATCGGTTGAAGTCTAGCGAGCAGATTCAACCCGCCGGTGAAAGGCCTTTGGTTCTTTTTGTAGCGGAGGCTGGAACCGCAAGTCGAAAGATTGAAGCCACCGGTGTGCCAACACAGCGGAACGCTGCCGCCGCTCGCAAGGGCCCAGACGCCGATCGTTCCAACCACGTCGAGCTTGTTGTTTACATTCGAACCCTCCGCCATGCCTATGCCGGTATTTCCGTTTTCCAGTATCTTAAACCGGCCGCCCACGACACCCGGAGCGTCAACATTGAACGCGCCGTTGCCGCCAAACGACGCCACAGTGCCGCCCAAACCACCCGTTGCAACGCGAAGGCCCGTATTTAATTCATCAGCTATCGTCAGTTTAAAATCCGGCGTCGCTATACCGATGCCGACATTTCCGTTTTCGAGAACCTTAAGCCTGCCCCCGGCTAGCGCAGCAGAGTCGATATTAAAAGCACCGTTCGCACCAAAAGAAGCTACCGTTCCGCCTGCCGTGTTTGTTTGAACGCGTAAACCTGAATTACCTGAATCGATAATGCTCGCATTGCCGCTAATGTTCGCAGTGCCGCGAACATCCAGAGCGCCATTCTGGGTTAGACCGGTATTAGTTGTCCCAACGAGCAATTGGTTCGCAGCCAAGCGGTTATTCACCACAACACTGCCGTTTGGAAACGTAACGCTATCAATTAAAGTGCCGGGGGTACTTCTTCGAACTTGTAACCAAACAACCTCCTGATTTTCAGCATCGTTGAGGGCGGTAAAATTCAACACACCGAAAGACTGGCCGGAAAAGACAGACGTTGCATAATTTTGCCATTTAGCTGTGTTAAATCCGATCCCGGCGGTATTGACGATAGAAAAGCGCGGAATAACTGCGTTGGATGCCTCGACGCGAATATCCTGTCCAAAGACATGGAGCTTTTTCTGAGGCGTAGCTGTTCCGATGCCGACATTGCCGGCAACGGCAAAATTTCCACCGACAGTTCCGGTACCGCTTACATTAAAGTTGCTGGCTGCCTGTGGGGCAGTCGTGTTTTGGATAAAGTTAGCACCGCCGTTTGCGGTTGTTACATATTGATCCGCTGCAACGCCGCCGAGCTGGGCGGCATTATCCGTGTTAAGGCTCTTTACCGAATACGGCGCGCTGTTCATCAATTGTCGCGGGCCAAGAGTTGTAATACCCGGCTGACCGGCGACACGAACTCGGATTTCCAAAAAGCGATCTGCACCCGTGAACTGATTGCCAAAATCCAGCCTGACCGAAAAAATGCCGTTTGCGACTGCGACATTGTTAACTGCAACGGTCGAGCCAAGCTGACTGCCGCCAGAAACCGCATCAAACAGCGCAAACTCAAAATCAAAATTGCCATTCGCCGCAGTACCTGTATTTTTCAGGCTGCCCTGGTAGGTAAACTCGGTCGTCTGCGCCGCGAATGGCAGTGCGAGCAGCAGTAAATTGATGATAGATATAAGAAAGACCTTTTTTCTCATTTATTCTCCTGGCAGACGGCGTCGTTCGCATCCTGCTTGCAAATAGATTTAACTAAACTGTCAATAACTAATTGCTGTTTCCGGTTCTGCTCGGCCAGCTTTTCGATCTGCTCTTTTTGCAGCTTACTGATTTTGAAATACGACGAAGTGGAAAGCGTTCGAGACCAGGCCCGGAACGCCTCCCGTAATTTCGAACACCCTGACACGCAAGTCGCCGCTAAACGAGCTGCCGGTCGCCATTCGCACCGACGACGAACCTATAACCGGCGTGATAACAGTGCTGAAGTCGGTTGAGGTGTATGTAATGCCGGATATGGATATATCGCAAATGCCCGTAGATGACCACGTCGCGGACGTGATGTTCGGCGTCCCGGTTACAATGCCTGTTGCGGTCACATGCCCAAACGCCACCGGAATGGGCACGTTCGCTGTCCCTGTCGTATAGGCCTTGGTAAGGGTTCCAGATATCTGCGCGGTTCCCGGAAAGTGCGCGGTTCCCGGAAAGTTCACGGTATCGGCGGATTGGCCGACGAAGAATTGGTTTGTGACGCCAGCCGTGCATCGAACTCGAATAAAGGCGGCTTGCGGCGGCATCGTAGTCCCGCCTACGGCTCTTAGTGTAAAATCAACCGCTTGACTCCGATCAACTGTTGTGAAGGTTACAACAACCGGACTAAAGGTGCCGGACGTAAAGGCTGGTATATTCACGACCGCATTTACCGGTGAACCGAAAACCGTTAGTGATGTCATTCCCGTCCCGGCATTGACATGATCAATCGATACATTGTTTATTCCTGACGACACTCCGAAGACAAAAATGCCACCCGGGTTTAGGTCTCCTTCCGTTACGGTAGTTGATGGCGTACAAGTTCCACCGCTGATGAAACGATTGCCGCCGATATTGAGTTGCGTCATCGCATTGACTGTACTGCCGGTAAGTGTTCCGCCCGCCGTGCCGTTGCCGCTGATGTTAAAGTTAGAGGCCGTCTGCGGACTTGCGGTGTTTTGAATATAGTTCGTGCTGTTTGGCAGCGGATTCCGTGCGTCTGCCAGACGAACGTCGGTTGTCTGTACAAATAGGTTTGCGGCGGCTCCGCCAAGGTTGCTCGCATTGTTGGCGGTTGCAGCATTATCAGTGCTCAGGCTCTTAATAGAATATGGCGCGCTGTTCATAAGCTGTCGTGGTTCAAGGATCGTAAAGCCCGGCACACCCGTCAGCCTGACCCTGATCTCCAGATAACGATTTGCTCCCGGAAACACCGAACCAAAATCCAGCTTTACGTTAAAAACACCTCCCGTTATGGGCGTATTATTTTTGGGAATGGTTGCCCCAATCTGCCCTCCGCCCGAAAGCGCGTCAAATAGCAGAAACTCAAAATCATAGTT
>JANMDA010000214.1:0-2612 GCA_031376085.1 Chloracidobacterium sp. | reverse complement strand
TAAGACATGATGCATTCGACACAATTTCGTTTTCTGCTTTTTCAACAAAGGCGATTGTGCCGGTCGAGGCTTTTTCGAGCGCGGCGACACGATCGATATCGATGTCACCATCACCAATCAATTCACCGCGCAGGAATTCCGCAATTTCCAGTGTTTTCATCCCTTACAATGTAAATTGTTTTTGAGAAAAAGTCAGGTGCCGAACTCAGGCGCGTTCCGCCATATCGATAGCAGATTGCAGAAATATCTCGACGCCCTCGATCTCGCAGCCATGTTTGTCCTCCAGCCGCTTAAGGATCGAAGCCGCATCGCTGTCTAGAAAATCGAGATCGGCAAGGTCGATAACAATCTTATTATGGTTCTCATCGGTGATGCAGTTAGCGACCTTTTCAAGCAGGATCGCATCATCGAACAGCATATCGCCCTCGACGCGAAGTATGGTCCTATGTCTGTCCGGGAGGTCTATCTGTGTAATTTGTGTCGCCACTTTTTTTGATTAGACGCAATAGTAACGCAAAAGGACGCTTTATGTTTCATTTGACACAAATTTTTTCGAAACGAGAAAAACGCCCGCGAAGATCAGCAATGCGGCGATGAAAAACAAAGCTCCAACCTGTTCGCCGAGAAATACGACTGCCAGCAGAAAACCTATAACTGGTTGAAGATACACAAAGACCGCCACGGTAGATGCCTGCACCCGAGCAAGTGCGTAAGCATTAAGCAAATAAGGTGCAGCCGTTGCTCCGATCGCGATATAGACCACAATAAGCCATATCGCAGGACTGATCGTCGAAATATCGAGGGAGGTCAACGACCACGCTCCCATCGGTACGCAAAGTATTGACGCAAAAATAAAAACCCACATTATCGATCTAAACACGCCGTTCCGCGTGATGACCGGCTTCGAGATCGCGACATAAATGCCGTAGGAGAGCGAGTTAAGGATAATGAGCAGGTCGCCGAGTGTTGTTGCGGACGAGAACGAAGCGTTTCGCGGATCAATGATGAGCAGTACGCCAAAGGCAGCAAGAACGATGCCTGCGATTTTGACAAGAGTAAGGCGTTCGGCTCCGATGACCGCCCCGACAGTCAAAGCAAACACCGGTATTGTGACTGCAAGCAGGGAAGTGTTCGACGCTTTTGTGAGCGAAAGGCCGGTTATAAAAAGAAGTTGGTTAAATGTAACGCCAAAGAGACTCAGAACCGCAAATCGCCAGTAGTCACTCTTATTGACGAGCCAAAATCGTCCGCGATACACCTGAAACGCCCCAAGAACTCCCGCTGTTATCGCGACCCGAAATCCTACCAAAGCCACCGGCGGGACAGTTTTCAGCGCTACCTTGGCTATAACCGGCAGTGAACCGAAAAACACCTGAGCGGCTAAGAGTGCAACATACGGTGATCGATGTTTATTTACGCTCACGTCAGATGAGCATCATCCCGGGCTGTTCGAGCATTTGTTTGAAGGTTTGCAGGAATTTTGCACCTGTGGCTCCGTCGATCACTCGATGATCGCATGACATCGTGACGTGCATGATACTGCGGACGACGATCTCGCCGTCGCGAACCACCGGAGTCGGGTCGGCTCCGCCGATCGCCAAAATTCCGGCTTCGGGTGGATTTATGATCGCAGTGAATTCCTTAATGCCAAACATCCCGAGATTGGAGATCGAGAATGTTGCACCGGTGTATTCTTCGGGCTGTAGCTTTTTGGCTCTGGCTTTTGCCGCGAGGGCTTTGATCTCAGCCGCGATCTCAAGAAATCCTTTTTGGTTAGCGCCGCGAATAACAGGCGTTATCAATCCGTCCTCGATGGCAACAGCAACGCCAATGTCTGCCTGATTGTAAAAGCGAATTGTCTTGTCGTGATATGACGAGTTAGCAAACGGATGTTTGACGAGCGCCATCGCGGCCGCTTTGACGATAATATCGTTGACGCTGATCTTTTGATCTTCGCTGACCGTAGAATTGACCTGTTTGCGAAGCTCGAGCGTGTTGTCCATCTCGATCTCAACCGTCAGATAGAACGTAGGGATCGGGCCGATTGATTCAGCCAAACGGCTCGCGATAACGCGACGCATCTGCGAAGTTGTTTCGTCGTGGTAAGCCGACTGTCCAACAACTGTCGATGGCGTGAAAATTGGCTGATTGCTGACGGCAGAAATCTTACCGCCGCCTGCCAGAGCAGTCTCAATATCGCGCTTGATAATTCGTCCATTTGGCCCGGTGCCGGTGATAGATTTTAGGTCAATGGCGTTCTCGGCTGCCATTCGCGCGGCAATTGGCGACACGATCAGCCGTGCAGTGGCAGAACCGCCCGCGTGAGCGGGTGGCGTTACCGCGGTTTTCAAATCGACGTCTGCTGTCGTCGAAGCGACAGCCGCCGTAGCTGACTTGACGGAGGCTTCGGGACTGGCGCCATTGCCACCTGCTGACGCAGGCGGTTCTGCCATTGGGGCAGATTGAGTCTCGCTCAGCAGCGACGAAATATCCTCACCCTTATTGCCGATTATCGCGATAGTTTCGCCGAGTGCAGCAGTCTCGCCGCCGCCTTTAAGAATTTTAAGCAACGTGCCTGCAGTAAGAGCAGTCATCTCCATAGTTGCCTTGTC
>JANMDA010000209.1:0-4501 GCA_031376085.1 Chloracidobacterium sp. | reverse complement strand
CTCTTTCGGATCGCTATTAACGAGTCGCGAAACCGCTTTCGATGGTGGAAACGCCGAAAACGCGATCTGACGATCTCGCTGGACGCAACCATCGGAGATTCCGAAACACCGCTTTCGGACACGCTGGCTGACAGATCGATCAGCCCGGAGGATGAGGCTCTTTCGCACGAACGCGAATACGCGCTGCAGGCCGCTTTGCTTGATATTCCCGACGTTTATCGCGAAGCCATAGTGCTGTGCGATGTCGAAGGGATGAGTTACGAGGAAACCGCCGCCGCACTCGGTGTCAGCATTGGAACCGTGAAATCACGCATTTCACGAGGCCGCGAAGAATTGCGGCGGCGACTAAAGGATTTTTGACAATTGAAGCGAATGGCTGACTCGCCCCGGCCTCATTTTTCGAAGACTAAATAAAATCGGTGCCAAACGATAGGTCAAAGTGAGCTAACAAGTTGGGGTTTGGAAGTCTTGAAAAGAAGTTTTAAAAACGGCGTTATTTGAATCGACCAGCAACATCGACGAAAAAAAGGCCGCTGAAACGCCGCCAATCCGGAAAGCCTTGTCACGACGAAAGCGTTGCCGCCCTTGAAAAAGGTCTGCAGCCGGGGCCAGTCAGCCATTCGATCAATAAACATCAAAGCAATGAAATGCTCTGAAATACAATCCGATCTGGCTTTATATGCGGCTGCCCCTGCGCACGGCACGGTCAAGGCTCATCTTGAGACTTGCCCGCTGTGCCGTCAGCAGTTTGCCGAGTTTCGGGATATCGGGACGAGTTTGCGCAAGATGCGTCGGCCTGAGATCTCCGTACAATTAAAAAACTCCATCAAACAAAACGTCCGTGCGGAGATAAAAACTTCACGATCCGCATGGCTGCCGTTTTCGCGCAATGTTCGCGAATGGCTGACGATGCGCTTTATGCCTTACAGCGTCGGCGTCTGCGCGTCGCTTCTAATCGCTCTCACATTTTTGACGATGATGTTCTCAGGAATACTCAAACCGGAAAATGCTTCAACCTCAATCAGCCGCAATAATTCTTCGATACTTCTCGCAAACAATCGCAGTCCTTTTGACGTCAACAGCAGTCCCGATATCTCGCCGTCTGAATACGCAAAAACGCGTCTCGGTTTTGGCGAAGAATCACCGAGCATCAACCCGCAAGGTGCATTGATCGCTCTTACGAGATCGCTCGTCCGCGGAGGAATGAAAGATGATGAAGTAGTTGTCGTTGCCGACGTTTTCGGCAACGGTCTCGCCCAGATCGCCGAGGTTATCGAGCCGTCCCGCGACCGCCGCGCCGTCAGCGAACTGCAAAAAGCTCTTGAGACAGATCCGTCATACGCCCCTTTCGTTCCCGCCAGTATGGAAAACCGTGCCGAAAGCGTCCGAGTCGTCCTAAGATTCCAAAGCGTGAATGTCAATACTTCGGTAAAACGTCACAAACGCTAATTTACATCTTATCGATCTCTGCCTTCAACCTCGCGGCGAGTGCAGCGTCGGCGGGGAGGATCATATTGTATTGTTCCATCGCAGCGGCTTTGTTCTTTTTTCGTGTGTAGACGATGCCGAGATTTACTCTTGCCCTTACGAATTTAGGACTCAAAGTGAGGCATTTCAGATATGCGTCTATCGACCTGTCAAACTGTTTATCGGCAAACAATGCATTGCCAAGCAGATACCAGCCGTCAGACAGCTTTGGATTCGTATTAGTATATGCAGTTAGGCCGTTGACAGCTCTTGTGTACCTGTTAGTGGCCTCGACCGATCGGCCCAATCCTACATAAGCATTGGCGAGATAGAAATTAGTTTCGCCGTCATCGGGCTGGAGAATTAGGGCACTGTTGCAGGCCTCAATAGCTTTAGCATAATTTTTTAGAGTGTTTTGGGCACGGCACAGATTGGTGTATGCAAGGTAGTTGTCGGGAAGCAGGGTTTTACCAGCTTCCGCAGCCTGAACAGCATCTTCCGGCCTGTCGGCAAGGCTGTAAAATTCACTCAGAATAGTATAAATATTCCCGTTGTTCGGAGACGCTTTCTGCCCTTGCTTTAATGTTGTGATCGCATCATTAAAACGGTTCTCGTTGCGGTAAACCTCAGCAAGATTAAAGTAGGTCTGGAGATAATCAGGTTTTGAGTTTATCGCCTTTTGATAAGCGTCGATCGCGCTCGCCCAATTTCCCTGTTTTTGACGTGCGTCGCCTGCCAAATAATGCGCTTCACCCGGATATCTGGTTCCCTTTGAGAGAGCGAGTTCCGCCTCAATGCCCTGAGCCTTTGCATCGCCGAGGGCGAAATAAACACGCGACATGTTGTAATGAACATCGGCGTCATTCGGAGCCACCTTTGCCGCCTTTTGAAACGCATCGAGCGCCGCGGGAAAGGCCTTGCGGTCCATATGTATCTCGCCGATGGCTTTTAGGAACAAAATATCATTCGGAGCGAGCGTCAGGCCTTTGTTAAAGTCATCCAGAGCAGCATCGTAATTCTTTTCTTCGTAATAGAGATACCCTCGAACACGATATATCTCAAGCGGCTTAAATCCCTGGCTTAACGCTATCGCGAACTCACTGATCGCCTTATCGTTTTCCTTCAAATTGAAATGGGCATAGCCTTTTCGGTAATGAATGAACGAGTTGTTCGGCGCCAACAATAACGCCTGCCCATAACCATCGGCAGCTTCGCGGTAATTTTTTTGCTGAAACGATTTATCGGCCTGCTCTGCAATCTTCCTCGCCCGCTCGCGTTCTTTCTTGGACTGGGCCGAAACAGTCAAAGGAGCAGCAATGATCACAATCGCCGCCAGACATTTAATACATGTGTACAAAAGATCTTTTCGTTTCATATTTCCCATTTAGACTTATTGGATGATCGTAGTTCTGTCGTCTTGTGGCTTCGATTTCGGAGCACCTTTTCCGCCCGGAGCCTGTGTCGACCGCTGAGGCGTATTCCGCGCCGCCGGTTGTGATTGAGGCCTGACTGTGCCCTGAACCGAAGTATTCGAAGTGTTCTGTGACGAGTTGCCGATATTCGCATTAGATTCGACGACTGCAGTATTCGAGTTTAAATTATTGTTCTGGTCAGGTTCGACAGCCACATCTACCGTTGGTGAAGGCGAAGGGATCGGCTCGACCGGCGTCGGTGCTGCCTTCGATTGAGCGGCGGCGTTAAGCCGTGAATAATAAAACCAAGCTCCACCGCCGGCAATGCCTGCAAGCAAGAGAAATCCAATTACCGCACCCACGATCAGTCCTGTATTAGATGATTTCTTTTGTGGTGCAGCTTGCGGAATGTTTACCTGAACGGCAGGCGACGGCATCGGATTTACGCCTGCGCCCGATGCAGACACTGCTGCTTGTGACAATCTCGTTGCGATCTCGCCGTCTGCTTCTTTTTGCGGAGGCAAAACTTCGGTTTTTACATCCGCCTGTTTACGTGGTTCGATGGGTACGGAAACAATATCCTTACCCTGAGAATCAGGAGGCAAGGAATTAACCTGTGCCCTTGTCGTCATTTCGGACGGATTTGTTTGCGGCGACGGCGGTGGGGTATCCACCTTGATCGTCATTTCCAGTGTGCTTAGATCGACTTCCTCTTCCTTTCCTTGTTTGAACGCCCGGCGAAGGGCCTTTTGCATTTCTGCCGCCGATGAAAAGCGTTGATCCTGCCGCAGTTCCGCGCCCTTCAGAATAACCTCAGAGATCGCGGGAGAGACCGCCGGATTGATCTCGTTAAGCGGGGTGATCGGATCTTTTAATCCTCCCAGCAAAGCATCGGCACGCGTCAAAGCATCCGCAGGAACGGTGTTCGCCAGCAGCTGATAAAGCGTTGCCGAAAATGAGTAAAGGTCACTTCTCGCATCTGTTCCGGTCCCGCGGATCTGCTCCATCGAAGCAAAATGCGGCGAATATCCGGCGACACTGGCCGAGTTCAGCGAATTGCTCGCGCCCGTATCAAAATCCTTTGACAAACCAAAGTCGAGCAAAACGATGTGGTTCTCATCCGTAAGTTTTAGATTTTGCGGCTTGATATCGCGATGAACGATCGGCGGCTCGTGAGAATGCAGATACGAGAGTGCATCCAGCATTTGATCGGCCCAAAACATCACCCAGTTCAGCGGAAACGGTTCGGTCGCGCTCTCAAGCCGCTTAGCCAGATCGTCGCCCGAGATATGCTCCATCACCAGAAACTGGTCGCCATTCTCGGCAAAGTGATCAATAACTTTTGGCAAAACCGGATGCCGAAGCCGCCCCAATATCCTCGCCTCGCGCTCAAACGCGCTGCCGAGCGCGCTGTTGTCATTAAAAAAGGTTCGCTTCAAAGCCACGGCGCTGCCCAAACGCTGATCCACCGCAAGATAGACTTCGCCCATTCCGCCCTTGCCGATCATCTGAACGATCAGATAGCGGTTCTGGATCATTGTATTTGGAGCAAGTGGTTTCATTTGAAAGTCAGTTGATCTTTAACCTATCACCCGGGAGCAGTGCCGGCATTCCGGCATGTT
>JANMDA010000195.1:0-7033 GCA_031376085.1 Chloracidobacterium sp. | reverse complement strand
ACACCGCTAAAGGTCGAATTAGAAATGGTTCCACTCGGAAGCACCGAGTTCCCGCGCATAACCATGAGAAGCCCGTCGTTGCCGATCGTTCCTGATGGCTGGCACGGTTGTCCACTCGCGCACGAGATCGTGCTGTTGGTGAAGTTAAAGCCCGCCATGTTGGTATTGAAATTGTCTATGGTGATGCCGTTGTGCGGGTTGTTAATAAAAGCTGAGTTGTCGATTGTGATCGTGCCAGTGATATTCGTCAGAACCATCCCTTCGTCTGCACCTGTCCCAGCCGAGTCGGTAACATTAAAGCGTGTGAAGCTCGGACTTTGTGTATTTGTCAGTTGAACGCCGTCACTCGTCGAATTCTGAATGGCACCGCCAGTGCAAGTTGCGGCCGATGTGCAGGAGCTACCGTTGCCGGTAATCGTCAGGCCTCCGCTTGTGCCCGTTGCGTTCAAAATGATTCCGCTTACCGCGCCGTTAGCAGAAATGCTGCGAAACGTCAGGCCGCTTGCTCCGATTGTCGTGTTGGCAACATTAAGCGCAGTCGCGGTTGTCGTCGTCAGTATATTGACGATACTCGTATTATTCTGCGTCGCGCTGACCGTGCCGCCGCCGGTTGCCGTAAAGGCCGCGTTCGCACCGGTGCTTATATTCATGCTGCCGGTGAAGTTGACCGTCGCACCGGTATTGGCGTTAAGGATAATGCCGGTTCCCGTCGTCGCTGAGACCGCTCCGCCAAGTGTGACCGTGCCGCCGGTCTTGTTCTGAATGGCAACAACACGCGCGGCATTGCCCTGAGTGATAGTGCCGTTATAAGTTACGTTGCCACTGCCGCCGCTGACGTTAAATGTGGCGCCGGTCGAACCGCTCAACGCACCGCCGCCAAAGTTTGACGTGCCGGTAACATTCGTCAGGCTGACGCCGTTCGCTCCGCCCGAGGACTTGATCGACGCGAAACTTGCGTTGAGAGCGACACCGTTTGCTACGATCGCCGGTGCCGCCTGAGCCGTGGTGTTGATGGTGCCGGCATTGAAGTTGTTTGTAACATTGATCGTGCCGCCGCCCGAAGCATTCAACCCCGTGCCGCCATTGGTCTGAAGCACCAGGTCGGTAACGTTCAACGTCGCACCGGCAGTTCCAACCCAGTTGAGGCCGACGCAGCCTGCCGTAGTACAGGTCGCGTTCGCGCCGCTTCCATTGCCATTCGCAGCGGTGAAGTTGATCACGTCCGTTGCATTTGGAGCGTTGATGCTGATCGGAGTAAGCGGACTGTTGAACACCGCGGCCTGAGTGAGCGTGACATTGCCGCCGCCCGCGCTGTGCAGGAAAGCGTTGCCCGAAAGTCCCGAAGTGCTGATGCCGCCGAATGTGCGCGTTCCCGCAGAGTTATTTTGCAGCGAAATGCCGTCCGTTCCGCCAGCGCATGAAGTGCCGCCAAAGCTGGCGTTCAGCGTTGATCCCGTGATGAGGATGCACTGGGTCGTGCTGGTGATGGTCGTTAAGGGTGCTGTCATCGAGCCGCCGACCGACGACAGCATGATTCCCTGCGCCGGGCTCGCCTGGGTAACGAGATTGGCGAACGTGGCGGCCAGCGTGCCAGTCGAAAGATTTAAAAGACCGCCGTTGCCGCTCATTCCCAAATCCGCGATTGTCAGCGTGCCGAAATTCGATCCCGCGATCCGAAACGCCGTTACGGTGCTGATACTAAAACCTCTCAGAGTGTTGCCAGATGCAACGGTAAAACCGTTAGTTGCTGGTAGAGCAGTCGATACAACCGGAGGAGCTCCGCCCGTCGCGGGCAGAGCGTCACTGTTTGGCGCAAGCGTCAGACCCGTTATGCTGATGAGAGATGCGGTCGCAGCCTGCCCAATGACTTTCTGCGTGTTTTTGAGCGTAATGCCGCCGGTGTAGTTCCCGCTGTAGAGAAAAATATTGTCGCCCGGATCGTTTGCCGAGCCACTAAAGCAACCCGCGCCGACAAAGCAGTTAAAAGGATTGGTCAATCGCCCGTCACCGCCTGCGGCGGCTGCCGAATTGACAAACCAGATCATCCCGCTGACCGTAATCGTTGCCGTTCCGGTAGAACTCGCGGTGCCGCTGTTGACCGTGTATGTAAATGTGTCTGAGCCCTCAAATCCAGGCGGCGGATTGTATGCAAAACTGCCGTTGGCCGCGATGACCACATTATTGCTGCATCCGCCTGTGCAGTTTGTGCTCGATTTTGTTTCTGCCGTAGCTGTCAGCGTTGAATTCGTCCCAGTCATAGGATCGACATCGTTGCCAAGCAAATCGGTCGCGCCATCGGGAATCTGTATGCGCACGTTGCCCGTCGCCGTGTATGTGTCGTTTACCGCGATGGGCGATACACTTATCGAACCGGGCACGAGCGTCACATTTGCGTCGAGCGTGTCCGTAAAGCTTACGCCCGTCGCATCAGTTCCCGCGTTGTTTATCGTTACTGTGTATTGCACCGTATCGCCCGGATCGGCGCGCAGATCGCCATCGACATCAGTAGTAATGGAGTCCTGATTATTAGCCGTGATCGACGGCACGAGCATGGTGCTGCCTGCGCCTGCCTGACCTTTCGGGCCGAACTTTGCCAATGCAAAAAAGGCGCAGCAAAATAACACAAGGACGATGACGAGACGCTTGCGGGTAAACGACAACATATCTTTTCTCCTAAAGAAACTGGACGGATACTCTGCTCTTTCGAACAATTTTTATAAACAACGTAAAAAGTTTAATACGGAATGGATTAAGGGTCAACGACTGTCGGGTCAAACTGGAAATGGTGGTGCTGGGAGCGGGAATCGAACCCGCACGCCCCTAAAGGCACAGGATTTTAAGTCCTGGGCGTCTACCAATTCCGCCATCCCAGCACGCGTTTAAGATTAACACGACTGGCTTTTGAGTTGCGAGTCGGGAGTCTTGAGTCGGCAGGTTAAACTCAAGACTTAAGACTCGTGACTCGCGCCTCGCGGCAGTGTATATTGAAAGCGATGGATCAATTTGGTTGGATCATTTGGCTTGTGGTGGCGATCGGTTTGATAATTACCGAGATATTTACGCTTGGGTTTGTGCTGTTTTGGTTCGGGATCGGAGCGTTAGCAGCGGCGGTCGTTTCATTTTTGGGATTTTGTGCAGCTTGGCAGTTTGCGGCCTTCGCAGTTGTTTCTATTGCACTAACGACAATGTCGCGGACCATTTTTGCACGTTATTTGCCGCACGGAAACGACGGTGTAAAATCCGGCGTTGATTCGCTTCCGGGCAAGATCGGCACGGTTTCGTCAGCGAGCAATGGAGCATTGAACGAAGCTGCGGTCAAGGTGTTCGGCTCGACATGGACGGCATATCCGATGGATGGCGAAGATGCTTTAGCTACAGGAGAAAAGGTCGAGGTTGTTGAGGTTAGAGGTTCGTCGATCTATGTCCGCCGGATTCGGGATGAATTGCCCGAATGGCGAGGGTAAATTTATTTGTCAGAAGTATCTGCAGTTTCGGTGATATCGAGATTCTCTGCCGTGTCGATATCGTCCATGTTAGGGTTTGCGGTATCGTGCAAATCTCCAAACTCTAGAAATTCAAGTTTTACATCGTCACCAACCGGCTCTGAAAGGCCGTCGCCCGAGAATTTCGCGAGTATGACGGTAATGTTATCTTCGCCGCCATTGTGATTGGCTTCTGTTACGAGTTGGACACAGGCATTCTGAAGTTCGTCAAAATTATCGACGACAATGCGCTGCATATCGGCAGCCGCAACTTTATTGGACAGCCCATCGCTGCATAACAGAAACACATCATTTCTATGCGGAGTGACGCGTGCCGATACGGGATATATCTCGTTTTGTGCTCCAAGTGCCTGTAGGATCACATTTTTTAACGTATGCGTCTCGGCCTCCTCGGGTGTTATCTGCTGAGCGTCGATGAGCTGTTGGACGAGAGATTGATCTTTGGTGACCTGATAAATTTTGCCGTTACGCACGAGATAGGCTCGGCTGTCGCCGACCTGAATAATGTCCGCTCCATTAGGCGTTACGCCGATCCCTGTAAAGGTCGCGCCCATGCCTTGAAATTGCGGGTCGCTTCGTCCCTGCTGATGGATAAGATAATTTGCGAATATCGTCGCACTGTGCAGCTTGTTAATAAGGTGATGATCGATGTTTTCCTCGGCGATAGTTTCTTCCGGATCTTCTTTAAGAAGCTTTTCGCTGACAGTTTCGACCGCCATTGTACTGGCAACTTCGCCTGCCAAAGCACCGCCCATTCCGTCGGACACGGCCACGACAATGCCATTCTCGTCAACCTCAAATTCCTGGCTCTCGATAACAAATTCACCATCATCCTGCGAACCTGTCCAAGCCTTGGCGCCGGAGAGATTCAGCACCAGATAGTTGTCCTCATTCCCTTTTCGGACGCGTCCGATATGAGAGGTTGCGTGTATCTCAACAGTGAACATATTTACCAGTCAAAAGTTTATAGAGTCGTGAGTCGCGAGTCAAAAATCGTAATTCGATACGCAATATTCAATCCGGCCTTATGAAAGTGCCTGATCAAGGTCTTCGATAATGTCTTCTACGTCTTCGATACCGACTGAGATCCGGACGAGCCCGTCGGTAATGCCAAGTTTATCACGAGTTTCCTTTGGAACCGATGCGTGAGTCATCGACGCCGGGTGCGAAATGAGGCTCTCGACGCCGCCGAGGCTCTCGCCAAGTGTGCATAATTTCACACTTTCAAGCACCTTTTTCGCATTTTCGAGCGAGCCGGTCTCAAAAGAAACCATCCCGCCGAAGCCTGTTTGTTGACGTTTTGCCAACTCGTGCTGCGGGTGCGACGCGAGGCCGGGATAATACACTTTTTGAACTTTTGGATGCTCTGCAAGAAAATTTGCGATCACGCGGCCATTTTTGTCATGGGCCTCCATCCGAACAGCAAGCGTCTTTGTCCCTCGCAGGACCAAAAACGAATCAAACGGCGACAGGATCGCACCAATTGCATTCTGGACAAAACCGATCCATTCGGCGTCTTTTTCATCATTCAAAGCAACAAAACCGCCAACGCTATCAGAATGCCCATTCAGATATTTGGTAGTCGAATGAACCACAATATCGACACCATGATCGATCGGCCGCTGAAAATACGGCGACATAAAAGTGTTGTCGCAGACGACCTTCGCACCATTCGCGTGGGCCAGATCGGAAACGGCTTTAAGGTCGGTGATCGTCATTATGGGGTTTGTTGGCGTCTCGACAAAGACCATTTTTGTGTTGGGCTTGAATGAACTTTCAAGTTCTGAGACATCCGACGTATCTGCAAGGTCGAATTCAACGCCGTAATTGGCAAGAATCTTACTAAAAAGCCTGTATGTGCCGCCGTAAGTGTTGTCGCCGAGAATGACATGATCGCCTGATTTTACAAGCTTAAGCGTGGTATCGATCGCCGCCATTCCGGACGCGAACGCAAAGCCGAATCGGGCATTTTCGAGCGCCGCGATGTTCTTTTCAAGCGCCGAGCGGGTTGGATTTTGTGTCCGCGCATATTCGTAACCCTTATGACGGCCTAAACCCTCCTGTGCATAAGTCGATGTCTGATAGATCGGAACGCTGACGGCTCCGGTGGCAATGTCAGGCTCGTTGCCCGCATGGATCGCAGTTGTAGAAAACCCCATAAAAGTAACCGTAACCGGCTATGATAGATTTTATCGTTTTCACAAATGCCCCGCCAATCAGCTTTTTCGTTTTGATTGAAAGACCCCAGTCACTACCGCTCCCGGTTCTGACAAATCGACTATGTATAAATGGCGATCTGGGTTAGAATGTTTACACAAGTTTTACTGAAATAATTATAGACACACAGTTTATACAGCAGGCAGGCGAAAATATGGCTGAAATAGATTTGGGCGAAGCGGTTTCGCCATCTGAGCGACGCACCTCCGACCGCAAGAAACTGATCGTTGACGTGCGTTTTGAAGGCGGCGACGGTACAGGCATCGCCAACACACGCGACATTGGGATCGGCGGCATGTATATGACGACGACCGCCGATCTCGATACAGGGATGCCGATCATGATGGCGATCAGCATCGGTGCACAGAAATTGAATCTCAAAGGCGTCGTCGTCTATTCCGATCCGGGACACGGCGTTGGCGTCAGATTCAAAGACCTCAACGAAAGTGACGAAGAGACACTTCAGCGTGAACTCGCTGTTATGTAATGAATAAATCTTATGTTTGATCAATTTACCCTCGGTATCGAGGAAGAATTTCAGATAGTCGATCCTGAAACGCGTGAGTTAAAGTCGCACGTTTCCGAGATCCTCGAAGAAGGTAAACTTCTGCTCGGCGAAAAGATCAAGCCCGAGATGATCCAGTCGATGATCGAGGTCGGCACCGGCGTCTGCGCCAACATCCAAGAGGCCCGTGAAGATCTATCGAAACTGCGTTGCATCATTTCCGGCCTTGCACGAAAAAAGGGTATGGCGATCGTCGCCGCTTCGACGCACCCATTTTCGAAATGGTCTGAGCAGGAGATCTACGACGGCGACAGGTATAAATTGTTGGTCGATGAATTGCAGATGGTCGCCCGCTCACTGCTGATATTCGGGCTGCACGTCCATGTCGGCATTCCCGATGTTGAAAAACGTATTCAGGTGATGAATGCGGCCCGATATTTTTTACCGCATGTCTTGGCGCTCACAACATCCTCGCCTTTTTGGCTGGGATTTAACACCGGCTTGAAATCATACCGCTCGGAGGTATTTAAGAAATTCCCGCACACCGAGATCCCCGACACCTTCGAATCTTATCAGCAGTTTCAGGCCTACGTCGACCTTTTGGTCAAGATGAACTGCATGCAAAACGGCTCAAAGATCTGGTGGGACGTGCGGCCGCATCACCTGGTCCCGACGCTGGAATTCCGAATTTGCGACATTCCTACCCGCGTTGACGACACCATTGCCATTGCCGCTCTGTTTCAGGCGATCGTCGCAAAATTAGTGGTCCTCAATGAAGGCAATATCGGATTTCGAATCTATCATCGGC
>JANMDA010000105.1:0-1634 GCA_031376085.1 Chloracidobacterium sp. | reverse complement strand
GACTCAATGTCACACGTCAGACTCAGAGATTTATCTTCGGCAAATGAGATCGTGTCGTGCAGAGAAACCGTCTGAAACACCGTGAAAAGCTCATGAAAACCATCATCGCGCTTACCCAAAATGCGCAATTGTAGATTGATCTTTGCAAATGACGGCAGTGAGAATCCAGGCGGCATCGTTTTAGCATAAACCAAAACTCAAGAGCCTGCACGAAATAAAGGCCATTACCGCTTTTTTGGAAATCCTGTCATTTGGAAATGCCAAAAAGCCATTTGGAAACGTCAAAAAGCCATTTTGAGATACCCAAAAAGCCATCTGGAAAAATTGTTTTTTAGCGCAATTCCGTCACCGACTCGCTTCAATCCGCAATGCCAGCGTCGATGAGATCTTCGCTTCAACTAGAGTCGGCCTCGTCAACCGAATTTACTATTTCTACGGAATCAGTCACTTCAAAATCGTCAATGATTTCACTTTGCAAATGGCGGCGGCAGACAAACCTGCGTGAAATAAACCCTACATTTCACTATTTAGGAACTGAACCGCCTACGATGCGTGTATTAGCCGTGAATCCTACACTAAAGAAACTTTTTATCGGAGAATTTAGCTGGAAAAGAGTTATCCGATCCATCCTACTCATACCCATTTTTGTTTACCTCGGGCTTTTTATTATTGCGTGGCTCTTCCCCAACAGAGTCTTATTTCGGCCTCAACAGGCTTTATATACGGACGATTCCAGCATAATAAAGCTCAGGACGTCGGATGGTGAAAAGAACTCGGCGAAATTCTACGAAAATGACAACGCTGTTTTTACGATTCTCTTCAGCCACGGAAATGCCGAGGATATCGGCACTATCGAGCCTTTTATTTTAAGGCTTCGCGAAAATGGCTTCGCGGTTCTTGTCTATGACTATCATGGATACGGTACGAGCGAAGGCTCCCCATCCGAATATAATACTTATAGAGATATTGATGCGGCTTATGAGTACCTAATTGAGGCACGAAAAATCCCGGCTGAAAGGATCATTCTGCATGGACGTTCGCTCGGAGGTGGGGCAGCAGTTGATCTGGCATCGCGCGAACCGGTTGGAGGTCTGATCCTTGAAAGCACATTTACATCAGCCTCTCGCGTTTTGACCAACATTCGGATTTTTCCTTTTGATAAATTCGAGAATATTAATAAGATCGCGACTGTTAATTGCCCTGTATTAGTCATTCACGGAAAAAAGGATTGGACCATTCCCTTTCACCACGGCGAAAAACTATTTGCAGCCGCTAAAGAACCGAAGGCCTCTCTTTGGATCGACAATGCCGGTCACAACAATCTCTTTAATACCGCAAGTGGGCCATACCTCAAAGCAATTCGAGATTTTGCCGACAATTTATCAAAACCAAAATAATGACCATCAGGTCTTTAAAATCAAGTTGCGAATTAAAAACGGATCGTCACGGAATGCTCCGCGACGATCCGCTTTCGTTATAGTTTTGTTCGGCTATTTTTTCAGAAAAATCTGCGTGAAATAATATGACCCATCTGCCGCGACTGCGACCCCGACCGCCGTTTCTTTCCAGTCATTGTTCAAGAGATTTCGACGATGCGATGGAGAATCGAGCCAAAGTTCTACAACTTTTCCGAC
>JANMDA010000076.1:0-18214 GCA_031376085.1 Chloracidobacterium sp. | reverse complement strand
TAGGCGTTGGCGTAAATGTTTCCGTCGCTGTTGACGTCGGTGTCGAAGTCGATGTAAACGTTTCCGTAGCGGTGGCCGTCGGCGTGAATGTCGCTGTCGCCGTCTCCGTCGGTGTAAATGTTTCCGTTGCTGTGGCCGTAGGCGTTGGCGTAAATGTTTCCGTCGCTGTTGACGTCGGTGTAAACGTGTTCGTTGCGGTCGCAGTCGGCGTAAATGTATTGGTCGCTGTCGGCGTCGGTGTAAACGTATTCGTTGCGGTCGCGGTCGGCGTGAATGTATTGGTCGCTGTTAACGTCGGAGTAAACGTATTCGTTGCGGTCGCAGTCGGCGTGAATGTAATCGTCGCCGTCGCGGTCGGCGTAAATGTATTGGTTGCCGTGGGCGTCGCAGTAAAAGTCCGTGTTGCGGTTGGAGTCGGCGTAAACGTGGCGGTGTTGGTCGGCGTCGGTGTAAAGGTTGATGTCGCGGTGGCGGTTGCAGTGCTAGTCGGTGTATTGGTTGGCGTACCTGAACTTACAACAAGCGTCGCTGCCTGTAGGGTGACGTTTCCCCATTGAGTAAAGCTCGTATTAGTGGTCCACTTTACAGTCAGTGTTTGGCCGGCCGATGCCGCCCTGTAACTTATTGTGTAAACGGCGTTGCTCGTCGAGCTGGAATTTGAAAGCGTGGTATCGACGTAAGCCGAAGCACTGTTGTCACTCATACTTGCCTCGAACTTTCCGCCGGCGGTATACAAGCCGACATACATCTTTAATGTACGCGTAGTCGTACTGGCGGGCACTGTTATCTGGTATCCATTGTTAACCCCTATGACATAAACACCCGTTGCCGTGTTAGTGGCCGAAGCGGTCGGCGTTCCTCCGGTCCAGGTATATGTATTCGGATTGTTCGCATACTGCTGGAACGACCCAGTGCCTAATCCCGTGTAATTGCTTATCTGCTGAGTGACACCGCTTTTGTGAT
Organism: Chloracidobacterium sp.; assembly: GCA_031376085.1. Lineage (GTDB taxonomy): Bacteria > Acidobacteriota > Blastocatellia > Pyrinomonadales > Pyrinomonadaceae > OLB17. The sequence continues at coordinate 17,251 of JANMDA010000076.1, read as the reverse complement.
TAAAAGTCGTAGGTGTACTCAATCCCCAGTGTGCCCAGTCGGATGTTCCTTCCGTTGATAGATTTACATTGGACGGGATCGCCGCCCGGCTTGCTGAAAGTGATCCCGTTCCGGGAGTTGACGTAGCAGTCGGAGTGGCAGTCGATGTTCTCGTAGAAGTAGCCGTCCTCGTAGCAGTAGCTGTCGGAGGTGGTGTCAGCCCACCTGTTAATGTTGCCGATTGAATATTTATGTTTCCGACAGGGTAAGTGTTGCTTTCAATGAGCCATCGCACCTTGAGGGTCTGTCCGGGTGAAGATGCTGCGTAGGTTATGGTGTATAAGCCGTTAATAGAACCGCCGGGGTAAAAAGTTGCGAGAGAGTTATCGATCACCGGCGAAGCACTGCCGTCGCTGATCTCTGCCTCAAGTCTGCCGGTAACACGCCAGACACCGACATATAATCTGAAAGTGCGCTGGTTGGTATCCGCCGGTAAAGTAAATTCGAATCCATTATCTACGCCATAAACGTAATCGCAAGACTGCGAGCTTTGCGCTCCGGCATTTGGTGTGCCGTCAGTCCAATTATAAGTAACGGTTGGAGAGCCGTTCGCCGTACATCGAAGTGTGTTTACAGATCCGAGACGGACGAAGTTGCTGATCTGAGGCGTGACACCGTTCTTGCGGTCAACGCTGGTCACATCATTCAGCCCCCAATGGACCCAATCCGCAGTGCCTTCGCTTGTCAGGTCGATCGTATCAAGCGGATCACTTTGACTAGACGCAAGGAGGCCGCCACCTACAGAAACGTTTACAATGATCCGCACATCGTCTGACGTGCCGAGCGCACTGTCGTTTGCCGTTAAACGCAACGTGTAAATGCCGGCAATCGAGAATGTTGCGGACGTATTTGGATTATTTATGTTGGTATAAGAAACATTACCCGGACCGCTCACTTTCGACCAGGTCGAGGTAACCGATGATGCCGGAAGACCGTCGTCGGTCACTGTTGCGGAAAGCACAGCCCCGCTTGCCACGGTCACCGTCTGATCAGCACCGGCATTGACAACCGGTGCAGCATTTGTGACTCCGCCGCCCGATTGTGTAACCGTAAAAATGCGGCCGCCGATGAGCATCGTTCCGGTCCGAGCCCCGCCCGCCGAGTTGTTCGATACCGTGTAATTCACACTTCCTGCTCCGCTGCCGCTGCCGCCAGACGGTGATGTGATCGTGATCCAGCTATTACGGCTGACTGCATCCCATGTGCATCCGTTAGATGTCACGCTTACAGAAGCGCTTCCGCCCGCGATCCCAAAACTATTAGAGCTTGTGCCGATAGAATGTATGATCTCCGTACTTGTAGTGCTGTAAGTCGATCCGCATGAGAGCGGATGCGAGGCGACATCAGAGAATGTTGCCGGGATCGATTGTCCGGCCATGTCCGGCGAATTCTGGCGCTGAAAGTGCAAGTGGTCGCCGCAGTTGTTATAGGTCCCGGTGACCGAACCCGTATGCCCCTGACGGCCCACATATTGGCCCTGACACACACTCGATCCGACGACTACTTGGGGCGAATTTGTCTGAAGATGCGAGAACACCGAGTAGGTGCCGTCCGCGTGCTGAACGATCACCTGATTCCCCAAATAGAATCCCGGACAACCGTTTGCATTATAGTCAGCGCAGCCTGGTTGGGTGACATTGCAGGTCATCGATGCACTTGTATAAACTACCAGCCCATCGGCAACCGCCAATGCGTGCGCACCTACCGTCGTCCTCCTAAAATCATAGGCGTAGGCCATGTTTTCGTAGTGTGCTGAGAGGCTACAGCTGCCAGGCGCACCATAGCCCTCACCACCCTGGATCATTGTCGAGTTGGCTAAGGGCAGATTATAATCCACCACAACTGAGCCGAGTTCAGTGGTCTGGCCATTCCAACCGACATACTTTGTTATGGTTTTATGAGGTTCGAACTCTCTTATTAACACGCCGCTGCTCAAAACTTTGGAAAGCGTAGCCGAGCCGAGAACCGTCGTATCGCCGGTTGCAGTATTCTTAACCGTAATTTTGCCCGCACCGACAATGTCACCGCCGGACACCAAATGAACTCCATCGGCAGATCTGATGGTGTATGCCCTGGCTGTCGACGGGCCACTTGTGTCGATCGCCTCCGGCCGAAGCTCAAGCGGAACACGCGAGCTGCGTCCAACTTTCGGGAAACCCGCAGGAGTTTCGGAATTAGGAGAGTTTGAGACCCGCGATTCAATGTCAATTTCCTGTGGTGTGAGGGCCATCTCATGTTCGTCGTTCGATGCCGTAAACATCGTGCTGTCATTTTCCTGGCCGTTCTCGTAACCGGAAAATTCACGTCCGTCAAAGGTTGGCCTGAGTTTGAGTGACTCTATTGGCGTAGTCGTAAAATACCTGACCGACTGGCCGTCGCCGTTCCATTCCACGATCTCTGCAAATACATCGTGATCGACAACCACCACATCGGTGTCCGTTTCGATGTCTGCGATACCAAGCCCAAATCCCCGTTCGCCCGCCAGCGTGTAGGCGATCTTGTTTGAATCGACCGGCGACATCGATGCTGAAAGAACGATCTGCGTAGTGACTAGTTTGCTCGACCCAAGGCCAAGATCTTCCAGCAGCAACATTCCACTGGGCCGGCCGTCCTTAAGCGGAGAGTAAAGAAGTATCTTACGATCGAATGAGATATCAAACGCTTTGAATACCGGTAATGAGGTCTTTAGCGGTAAGAAACTCGTGCCGCCCATGTTTTCATCAATAACCATTGCGACGCCGTTGATCGCTGTTACATATGGTCTGCGGTGCTCCTCAAGCCCCGCTCGGGAAGTTGTGTTCCCCGACAGACCGTTTGAACTATTGATCTCATTCGCTCCCGATTGACTGTTCCCTGAAGCTGCGAAAGCCGCATTCCTCTCGAAACCGATTGCGAGCGCGGCCATAGCAGTAAGGACGATCATTAATACCAAAACAATCCGCTTTTTAGTCAAAAATGTAGCTCCAAGGCTGCCCGGCATTGACGAGCACAAGTCGATTTCCCGCATCGTTATATATACTCCGAAAAAGTCACTGTATTCAAAAACATGCTACTTTTCACACTCAAAAGGTCACCACCTGTTTGGCGTACACGCGAACTAATTTAACTGGTTTGACTATTATAAGTAACATCTACGTTCTCGCACAAGTAAATTATGTGCGGATAAGGAAGCCAGTCGACGATCGGATACATTTCGACCCGGTTGAAATGAAGCCCAAGTGTCTCGTAAAACCGCTTTTCTCCCCAATACCACATATCAAAACTATGTGTCATAACCACGTCGAGCGCCCATGTAAAGGCGATCTTGAAGAATGGATGCGTAGTAACGTCCTTAACGATCAGACGTCCGTCAGGCGCCAAATGAGCCCTGCATACCTCAAGCAATCGAACCTTTGCCGCGTCATCAATATGATGAAGAAGATCGACCATTAAAATCGCATCAAATTCGTCATTAATATCGAGATCGCGGGCATCGCCGACCTTAAACCGGACGTTTTTAAGCCCCAGCTTTTCTGCGGCGCGATTTGCCTGATCTATCCGGCCTTCGTTTAGGTCATAACCCGTATAGGTCATTTCCGGATACATGGATGCGAAGTAGCAGCCGAACAATCCAAAACCGCAGCCGATATCGAGGATCCGGCGCTTCTCGCGCAGGCATAGTCCGAGCATCTGAAGTATGTTTATGTTGATGATCTTGAACCGTGCCTTGCAATAGGCACGAATTATTGTCGAATCATAAACATTGACTATATTCGACAGGAACTCGTGGTAGTTGTAGGGTCGAGCATTCGAAGCCTCCAGTGCCACAGTTTGCACGGGGCTAATCAATTCCGCAGGTGCGGACAAAATATCTTTATCGTTCATGATAGTCATTGAGTCAATTCTCGCAGTAATTCGCTCGGGTCAACAGGTCCTCGAACGATCGCATAATCGGCACCCGTGAGCGAAGGGCCATTCACGATCCAGACTGGCCGATCACTATATTTCCTAAGCAGTTCAGTATAGACCTCGACATTCTTATCAAACGCATAAATCGGAGCTAATCCATCAAAATTCACCGGATTGTAGACCCAGGCCGATTGATAATCTGGGTGTTCGGAGCCACGCACGATCACTAGGCTCCTGCCGAAATCCCGGTCTTTCGCCAGTTGCTCGATTCCCGGCTGCATCCCTAAATAATGGTAGTATTTGTCGGATATTCGCCAGGGAATAAACACAACAAGGCTCAGTACACAAATCATCGCCAGAGCAAGACTGACGCGCAAGTCACAACGACCGGGGTCGCCACCGCCCTTCGAAAGATTGTTGGCAAGCCATTCTGCACCTCTTACCGTCAACGCGACGAGTGGAATAATACAAAGAAACCAGTATCTAGCACCAAAATCCGGACCGCCGTGATACCAAAATAAGCTATAAGCTCCGACAACAGCGACAATCACCATGACCGCCCAAATATCTTTCTTTGAAATCGATCCTGATATGGCGAGTAGCGTAACCAAAAGCAAAGATCCGGCGCCCCAGCCAAATAGCTCCGTGTTAAGCAAAAAGATATTTAATGCCGCATTCACAAGAGCCTCGATCGGTGAATGTCCCGCAAACGCATCCAGGCCCCAATGCATCCCGCGTTCCGGCCCGAATCCGAGAGACATGACTTTAGGCCAGAAATACTTGTTGTAATACGCATCGCTCGGCGATAGCGAATAACTGCCCGTAACCGATGCGTTGTATGGCAGATTTAATAAGGCGACCCCAACGGTGCCGGTCGCAAGAATTGCGGTTGCTGATATCCGAGCTTTCCAGGTTTCACTGTTATAAAAGGCCCAAATTGCCAGAAGCAACCCCACGATAGCCGCATCCAGCGGCCTGATGAGGCCGATCACACCGACCGCGACCCCAGCGATTAGTAAGAACACAATGCTTTTTTCTTTAACCCCACGCATCAGCAATAGAGCGGCAGCTAATGAAAAGAAAAGCGTTGCCATGTGGCTCATGTAGCTCATTCCCATGAAAATGAACCAAGGCGAGGAGCACAGAAGCACCGTAGCAATGCGCGCAAAACGCTTAGAATAGAATTGTTGAAACAACAAATAAGCCGCCAAAATCGTCAGCCCCGCTAACAGAGGGTTCACCAGCCAGCTTGTGCCGATAAGCGTTCCAAGGGCAAGTAAAGCCGGCCACGCCGGCGGAAAGATGCCAAACCACCGTGCTTCCTGTGTCGGCACCATATACATGCTGAAAGCCTCCGGCACGAGCGGCGGTTTCACGGTTAATTGACTGGCCGCCATGTAGTTCGCCTGGAAAATATATTGAGATTCATCGGGAACATGCGGATGTGCCTGATAGACGAAATAACTCAATGAAGCCGTAAGCACGAACATACAAATCGCAGCGATCCAGGCAAGCTTATCCAAACGAACACCGTCCGATCTTGAGTCGCTGTCGCCGGTTAGAAACCGATCAACGTACTTGCGAACCGACTCAAGTGTCGATGCCGGAATGGCCCAGATGAACAAAATGACATTCGCGATATTTGTCAGTTGCACAAGGCTGCCTATCGCAAGGCTGGTCAAATAAACAGACGTGTCAGGCGTTACAGCCGCTGAGGCGAAGATAAGAAACAAAGCCGCCAAAGCCAACTGCCACCGATTAAAACTTTGCAGCCACTGCCCAATCGCAATTCGACGCTGCCAAACACCGACGCCGACACAAATAACCTGGAATCCGAATAAGACAAGAGCGATCGTTTTGTGATTAAGCAGTTCGGAGACAAGGCGATAATGCTGAAAATGTATCAGCCGTCCCGCATCGATCATCTGTAGGGACGCGGCTTGCCCAACGAGAGCAAGGCCACCCCACGCGGCAACCGAAAGCCATTTGGTTCGCGCAAAGAGGCTGACTTTCTGATTGTCTCCGAGAGCGAACTCGTTAATCCTCGACAACATGTTTTGAAAACTCCGCGCGATACGACTGCCACTTTGCCTGGTCGAAAATCCCGTCCGGCCGCAAACAATCGACGGCTCCGAACGCCATCGCCAAGGCGTGATGAGTATTATCGTGAGCGAACAGTCCCTGTCGGCCAAACGTCAGCACTCTATCCAAACTTTCAGCCCACTCGTCCTGGATTCTGAATGGTTCTTCATAGCCTTCGAGGTAAATAGGATAGGCAAATGGCAATCGTTTTGTTACGACACGCGAAACACGAGACTTGATAGGCAGATCACAGCGTGCAAGAGATGCCTTTACGCGCTCACCAAGATCTTCGTCGGATGCATTCCATATCTCATCACCGACTGTGCATGGCAATTCACCGCAAAGCACCGTTCGGCCTGCCGGTTCGGTAGCATTGCTATAGTTCTTCGGTTCGGAAAGGCGCGTTAGCTCGATGTCGGCTTCGGGAAAATAATGAGCATCGAACGGCGTCCATTGCGGCTGCTCGACGACGAGATATATCAAAACCATCGCACGATATGATATTCGATTACTGGCCTCAACGACCTCGGCTGGAGCGCCAGGTTTCATTACCTTCGAAAGAACAGTCAGAGGGATCGTCGACCAAACATGATCAGCTTCGATTGTCTCCTCAGCGCCATTTCGCTCGAACGATACTCTGACGGAATCGCCGAGCTCGATATTACGAACGGTAGAATTCAAATTGATAGTTGCCCCGAGCCTCGCGGCTTCTTCCGCCATCGCTTCGCTTACTTGGCCGAAACCTTTTCGAGGGTAATAAAATCTGCCGGTTCCGGGACCTTTCATTCCCGGAACGATAGAGATCACCTTTTTTACCATCTTGCCAAGCGAACCCGCAGCAACGCGCCTGCGTGCCTGGGTCGCAGAGAGTTCTTCGGGAGAAAGTCCCCAAATCTTTTTCGCGTATGGAAAGTAAAAATCCCTGCAGATCGTTGAACCGAGTCCTTTCTCAAGAACGCTCGCGAATGTCTCATGCCCATTGCCCGAGTTGCCGCCCGGCAAGAATTTTCGCAACGCGTCCATCGCCACTCCGCCGCTGAACGACAAGGGCAGGCGAAGTGCCAAATCTTGAGGCTTGAGCGGAAAGTGTATCCAGCGTCCCTGAAGACGAATTCGCCCGTGGCGGGGTTGGTCGAGGAGGTCGCCGCCCAACAACTTTTTTACCTCGGCTAGAATTGCGGGATCGCACGCCGGATGAAAGCGATGGCTTCCATAATCTACCCGCAGCCCGTCGATCTCGAAGCTGCCTGAGTTCCCGCCGACAGTGCTTTGCTGTTCCAGAACTGTGACATCCGCCTTGTTCTGAGCCGCAAGCTGCCATGCCGCGCCCACGCCAGTCGGCCCTGCTCCTAAAATTGCAATTCTTGTTCTCGCCATATCAATATCTTCTCTGCGTTCTCTGCGTTCTCTGCGTCTTTGCGGGAAATTTTCTCCCGCAGAGCCGCAAAGTACGCAGAGTCTTAATAAACCACAACTCTAATCCGCTAACTCAATATACAAAAGGAATAAACCGCTTTGACCGTTCACGATAAGCATCATAGCCCGTCAATTCTTCTGCAAGCATCTCCTCTTCGCCAATTGCCTTTTTCATAACAACCGGCGCCAGGATCAAAACACCAAGAACCAGCCACGAATTTAGGGCGAGTTCCAAACCCAGCAAGAGCAGAAGGTCACCGACATAGATCGGATGCCGGATGAATCGGTAAATGCCTTTTGCCACTACCTCCTGTTTAGTTAACACCTGTCCGGTTTCTATATTTGCCCAGTTTTCGCCTAGTTGAAATCTTGCAGCGAGAGCCGTCGCGAGTCCAATAGTGTAAATGATTACTCCAGCGATCCGAATGCTTGTTGAATCATTTGCTATCGCCAACCATGTCGGCAGCCAAGTTTCCGGCACCCATATCTGAACCATTATTCCGACGAGGATGCCGACCTTTAAAAGCTTAACGTGGCCGATTCCATTTGCTCTGGTTTCTGTCGGCTTTTCGTCTTGCTTTTGTCTCAGCAGCTCCCACACGACTTTGTGAAGGACGAGGCCGAATAATAAATATATCTGAAGAGCGAGTATCATTGATCGGATCCTTCCTTCATCTCGACATATTCCTTAGGCCGGACACCTAACGCGGAGTGTTGATTGAACCTGCCCAACCTTGTCGCGACCGCATCGCCCAACATTCCCGTAAGGACCATTGTCAACGCACTCACAAAGGCCAGTATCGCCGAGGCTGAAATGTTTTTATCATGTAAAACTAAAATATCTGTGAACGCCTTGATCGTGCCGTATAAAATGCCTATTAGCGCAAGTGGAATGAAGACGCGCAGCGGTCGAAAAAGCATGGCAACGCGGAATATTAAAATCGCAAAACTTCCCGCATCCCACGGCACGATCTTCGACTTCCCTTGCCGCTTGCGGTAATCGATCGGAATATATGTGACGGCGTAATTGTCGCACAACAACGCCAGCGTGATCGTCGTCGTGAAGCTAAATTGATCTGACAAGATCGCAAAATATTGCACTGCGACGTCGCGCCGGAATACGCGCAGTCCGCTGTTGAGATCGGGAATTTTTGTATTCGCAACGTAGTTGGCGATAACACGAAGAAACCATTTCGCCGGCCTTCGCGAGAGCGGAATGTGAACGTCTGCTCCGGTTCGCGACCCCACGACCATGTCGGCATGTTCGAGCTCACTTAACATTTCCGGCAAGTATTTCGCGGGATATGTCCCATCAGCATCCGTGATCGCAATAATGTCGTAGGAAGCTGCGAGAATACCGGTCTTGAGCGACGCTCCATAACCGCGATTACTTCGGTGCTGGATCACTCGCGCTCCGGCGGCCTTTGCTTCCTGCGCAGTTTTATCACGCGAGCCGTCGTCAACGACTAATATCTCGGCGACAATATCTGTGACCTCGAAGAATTTGCGAAGCTCGATCACGCCTTCCCTAACCGCGCCTTCTTCGTTATACGCGGGGATAACAATGCTCACATGTTTGATCGCACGGTCGTCCGAATTCATGGTTTCTACAGAATTAGTTAACACATCAATATTATTATTTGCTGGCATCATCTTTTAATGTAACGGAAACTGATTTTTTCTGACAAACAAAAACTTCGCCGCCGTTAAGTGTTCCCGGAAACACCTTAGTAACTTCAAAATCGCGTTCGATCACATGCCAAATATCAGGCTTAAATGCTCTTAACTCGGGTGGTATCGTGTAGATCAGCCACACGGGCTTACCGCTTTCCTGAAGTATCTCCAGATCTCGCCCGGACGCGGCAACGGACCAATGGGGTGTCAGATACTTACCGTAAACTATACCGGCCAGGCTAACCGCAACTCGTTCATCGTTTGGCAAACTATGGATCTCGACATAGTTCTTTGCACCGGAAAAATTTTGTTTTGGTAGCGCATAAATCTTCGGCAAAGTCGCGAGTGACGCCAATATCAAAAAGATAACCGCCGCGATACCGGCACCAGAAGCCAATGCATAATTCTGTCGAAGCGGCTTTACATATTTTACGACCAGCTTCGGCAGTTCAAAAGCACCGTGAATAACGATCAACAATCCAAAACCCATCGAGAAGAAAAAGAAACGCGGCCATAAGTTGTGGCCAAGGATCAACATCGTGCTGCCGGCAAGCATGGCTGGCAGGACCATCATTACCGCCGCGCGTCTGTTCTTTTTGAACAGCATAAACCACCCGAATGCGACAAACGTCCCACCGACTAGTACGACAGCGATTCCGGCAAACCCAATGCTCAAAGATTTCAAACTTTCCGTGATCACCCAAAGCGGATGTGTCCATTCAGATTCTTTGGACTCCTCATGAAGACCGACCGCAAGAAACTCCGGCAGAGCGAGAGCGAATAATTGCAATGTCACCGTGACACTGAGCAGCCACGAGAAAATTGGCTTCAATCCTGCTTTGCGTTCGAGCGAGACTGCATTGGCCGGGTCGCCATTGAGCCGAGGAATCGCAAGCAGAACCAAATATATAAGACCCTGGACCGCGACCACTACTGCCATCGTTATATTTGCCCACATTCCGAGTACGATAAAAAGCGAATAAGCGGCCCACCATTTCGTATCATTCTTTTCCAGGGCTTCGAGCCAGCACCACGTCGCGAGAATCGTGAAAAGCAAAAGCCCCATATACCCACGGGCATTTTGGGAAAACCAGATGTGATGATATGACACGGTCAATAAAGCACAACCCAAGAGAGCTTCCTTTTGACCCAGAATCTTCCTGCCCAAAAAGAAGAATGCCCAAATACTTCCAATACCGAACAACACGGAGGGCAGCCGAATAGACCATGCAGATTCGCCGAAGACCGTTGTGCTCAATTTCGCGAGAAGCGAGAAGAGCATATGCTGATTCTGGCTCGGAAAGCTCGTTACAATATGTCCCACTGGATATCGAACAAAATCCAAAAGCGTCAGCACTTCGTCAAGCCAAAGATCGGAATTCAAATTCACGAGCCTTAGCCCAAGGGCGACGATGCTTAATGCGATCAGTCCAAAAATTACAGGTGCCGATAGTCGGTTGTTCTTCGTCTCTGAAACAGAATTCCACTTCTTTGAATCTAGGGCCGAAAGTTGGCGTCTCCATCCAAAAACGATCAACAAAATGCCGTGAAAAGCCAAAAGAACACGAAACAACGTCGGCCCCCAGCTCAAATTCTTTTCCTCTCCGCCCAACAAAAACGGCCCGTAACTCTCGCTCGACACGGCGACCGAAAATACAAGGAGCGCGCATCCCAGCAACACAAGAACCATTCTGGCAGGAGTTCTGTTAAACATTTGATTCCACCAAAGCCTCACCCGCTTTGGGCTTGATTTTTGCTCCGACCGACCATATCAACCAGATCATCACTCCGGTAATAAGAATAAGAGGTATCGCGAAAGCATTATTCACAAAACCCATGCGTTCCAATGTCGTAAGCCAAGGCAATCGAAAACCTTCAAGAGTTATATTCCTAATAGACTCAAAAACCCCAAATCCCTGCTCGACATCACGGTACATAACCAGACACCACGACCAGTATGACGCCAAAAGTCCGATCAGCACCGCCGGAATTCGAGGCATTTTGATCAGAACGTTGGAAGCAAGCAGAAAAACAAAAGGGACGACCGGCACTATGTGACGGACGCCCGTGTTGAACTGCATCCGCCCGTATTGATTTGCGGAGCAAAAAACAAAAAATAGGATGACAAATGAAACAATAAAAACGATCTCGCGCCTGTCCATTAGCCTGCTCGATCTGCGAAGCCAGATCGGCACGACAAAAGCCAGCAGTAAGATCGGAGCCGAAGTAAACAAACCGTATCGCATCCCAAAGGCGGTCTCGAACAAAAGATCTAACTGCGGAAATGAGAATCCGCGATAACCCATTTCGGTAAAATTCGCCGTCGGCATATAGCTTTGCGGCGGAAGTATGGGATTTCCAAACTGAACCCATTGATACAACATAAGGCCACAACCGCAAATTGCGACGCCTGCAGCAAAACGCGCCAAGTCGGATATTTTTCGAGAGTCAGCAGATTCCGTTAACCATCGCGCCAGCGCATAACCGCTGACCGCCGCAACGATGACAAGGCCGCTGTAATCCAATACGACCGTCCAACCGCAGCAAAGGCCCGCCAAAAAATAGAATGGCCTCTTTTTCTCGTCATCACTCTTATTTGTCGGTCGCCACAGCAACGCAAAAGCAAACAGCGCGAAATTAGCAGCCAGCACGTTCTGATTCAACTGTGCTGTCCGATAAAAGATCGGCGTCGAGACCCCGTAGAGAATTGCGAGCAGAGCGGACATTTTCGAGTTACTTGTCAGAGCCAAAAATATCCAGAACATAACTACGGCGCCAAGCGCCGATATTGGTGCCATCGCCAGGGCTTGAGTTTCCGCGGCGGCGAGCCCAAATTTTACATCAAATCCTCTTTCTCTAGATTTTTGTAAGAATTCTTGAGCCATCGGATAGATAGTGTCAAACTTGGCTTCTTTCGGCTGAGGCGCGTTGGCACGTCCGGCCTGCACGCGCGCGACGATTCTATCTGTAACCGGACGTAAAAGCGTGTAAGGTATCGCTCCAATAATGGAAGCTCCGGGGTTGTTATTTATAAAGGTCCCACGTCCTGGAATCTCAAAAATATCAGGGTGTAGGCCAGCGTATTCGGTCACATCAAAACTGAGGTGATCACCCAGGCTCAATGCCGGATAGATCTCGCGAACCGTGTTGGTTGCGAAATGAAGAACAAATATAAGCCAGCACGTTATGAATACACGAACAGCTATGCTGCGCTGTGACCAGTAGCCTTTGACCGACATGGCTATATTGTCACCCTCCGAAGAGATTCAAATGTTTCCTCTGCCTTTTGTCCTGAGAGTGCACGCCGGAAAAATAGCCATGAGAAGATCAAAACGATGATTTCCGCAAAAAATAAAGCAGCGGCAGCCCCACTCGTTCCCATATTAAAATACCCGATCGGGATCAGTGCTAACGCCGCCAAAGAGCCGATGGCTGTTGCGATCATTTCGTTTTTCTGAAATCCCGCCGCGATCAGTCCGAATCTAAAATGGCCGCTCAACGCTGCCGCGATGCACGCTCCCGCCAGCCATTGCAGTGCCGTCGCGCCACTAATAAAACTCTGGCCATAGGCACTCGTTATTATTAACGGTGCGGCCATGACCCAGACGATCCCGACTATCAAACTAGACAAAGCAACTATTTTGAGTGAGTGCCTAATCAGTCTCGCTAAAATTTCCGGCCCCTGTTTCCATGCCCGCGACATCGACGGAAGCATATTGAAATAATAGAGGTAAACAAACGTGTGTAAGGCAATATAGATCCGCATCGCTCCGGCAAAATATCCCGTGTCCTCAGCGGTGGCTATCAAACCGACAATAAATGTCGCGCCAAACATTTTTATCACCCAAAACATTTGGCTCAGGCCGATCGGTACTCCGTCACGAAAGAGATCGCGCGACAATTTCCAACGGGTCCGCCCTTGTTCGATATAGTATCGGCGATAAATAAAAATGGTAAACGCGGCTGCACAAGTAACACCGACGACCTCGGCGATTCCGACCCATAACAAATTATCCACTCCGTGGACAAAGAGAAAAACCACTCCTACAAACGCGGACTGACGAATGATCTGGGCAATTCCCACTACATGCATCCTGTCGTGGCCCTGAAATACCCATTGAAGTAAAAATGGCAAGGGAAAGAGGCTCAAGCCATAGACCAGCAGCAACCTGGATATTATCAGTTCCCGAACAAACAATAGAGCAAAAGCCGCGATGGCTATGTACCCAATTACCGCAAGAAGGATTCTGGCTGTCACGACTTCCGACACAAGTTGCGCAGTTTTATCCGGTGATTTAGCGATCTCGCGCGCTCCGTATGCGCTAAAGCCTTGATCGACGATCAAACTTGAACACATAAGCACGGTTCCTGCCCATTCGATATAGCCAAAACCGGCTGGGCCAAAGAGTCTGGCCAAATATGCAAACGCAACAAAAGTTGCGAGTTTGGTCAGTGCTTCCGCCCCGCTTAACGACAAAAAATTTCTTACGAGTGAAACCTTCAAGTATTGTTCCTTCGAATGTCGGGATAGGTTTGAATGGCCGTTGGTTCTGCGCTTTCATGTTTGGGCGACCCGAAAACGTACCCAAGAAACTCGCCCCACGCCCACGCAATCAAAAGTATAAAGGCCACAGGAAGTGTGGAGAAAATAATTCCAATAGATTTTTCCTGTCGATGCATATGCCCTAATACCCGCCAGGTCATGACTACCGGAAGCAATATCCAACTCACAGCGAAAAAGACTCGCCGCAAATTGGTGATTTCTCTAACGCGTGTTTCAGAAAAAATACGCCCCCAACCAACTCGCTCATTCAAGGCATTGACAAACGTTATGCCCTTTCGGTTTTGATAAACTACCGGGCGATCGTCCAAAAAAAGCTTCCTGCCATTCCGCTTCAGTGCCCAGTGAACAGTTGTCTCCTGATAAGCGTCGAGCCAAACATCCTGAACCGAGACAAGCGCTTCTCGCTTGTAGGCGATATTAACGTCTGACAAATACGAGGCCTCAGTGCTCTTTAACGGCCGGCCATATCTTCCGAAATCGCAATAATAAAGTGCTCTATTTAATGGTTTTTCGATGCCATTCTCGACAGCGCCGCCGATGACGTCATATGGCTGCTCATGCGCCGTGAGAATTTGTTTTATCCAATCATGCGCCGGCAGAGCATGATCCTCAGACATCGCAACGATCCGTCCACGCGAACGCTCCAAGCCAACAGCCCGCCTTTTGTCAAAAAGGCGGTGCTCGTCTGCACTGCTCATACTCGCATTCGCCACGCCATTCTCAATAAAACAGAAGTCGACCTTTGGGAAGTCCGCCGCCAGACTCCCGACATCCCCGGACGGTCCGTCGAACGGAACAATGATCTCCGCCTTATCGAAATCTATCTGCGGTGTCAACGCATCGAGATTTTCGCGCACCGCTTCCCTGCCGCTTACTACCGTCAGCACAACGGTCAGTTCTAATTCTGGTTCAATTTGCAGCACTTAATTATAGAAAGGATCTTCAGGTTTTCGGAGATTTAAAGATACCAAAAAAAGCGGCCTGCAACACTGGCCGATGACACCCGAAGGAAACCATATCTAATGGCAGATAAAATTGTAAACGCTGATAAATCCCTTAATCTATGCAATTTAGCATAAATTAATTATTTCATTACTGCATCAGCTAAAACGACCATATACTCTGGGACGATTGTGTGCTACATTAACACTTTACAACAGGTCGTTAGCTGGCAACGGCGCTATATGTGGCTCAAAAATTTAAGATCATCAACTCCTCACCTCTTAAATATTGCCAATCGTGCCTTCTTTACAGTTAATCGCTTATGTCCAATAATTCCGGTCGAGTGAGCGATAGTTTATGGCTTCGCTGATGTGGTTTGGCTGGATATTTTCGCTGCCGTCGAGGTCAGCGATTGTTCGGGATACCTTTAAGATGCGGTCGTGGGCTCGAGCCGATAGCCCCTGACGCAGCATAGCTTTTTCAAGCAGTTCTTCGCTTTGTGCGTCGAGGGCGCAGAATGTTCTGATCTGTTTTGGAGACATCGCAGAGTTTGAAAAAACACCGTCGCCGCCAAATCTCGCAAGCTGCACATCGCGTGCCCGCATAACTCTTTCGCGGATGGCCTCGGAACTGTCACCTTCGGGATCGCGGCCTCTTAGCTCGTTAAATTTCACCGCCGGCACATCTATGTGAATGTCTATGCGGTCCATCAGCGGCCCTGAGATCTTGCCCACATACCGCTGAATTTGCAACGGCGAACATTTGCATTCGCGGCTTGAGCCAAAATAGCCGCACGGGCACGGATTCATCGACGCGACAAGCGTAAAGTTTGCCGGAAATGTCAGCGAAGTCGCAGCGCGCGAGATCGTAACGGTTTTGTCTTCCATCGGCTGACGCAAAACCTCGAGTACACTGCGGTCGAACTCTGGAAGCTCGTCAAGAAACAAAACTCCTAGATGTGAAAGCGAGACTTCGCCCGGCTTTGGTATCGAACCGCCGCCGATCAGCCCTGCTTGAGAAACTGTGTGATGCGGTGATTTAAAGGGCCGCTCGACGATCAGGCCTGACTTCCCTGTCAACCCGGCGACCGAGTGAATTTTCGTGATCTCGATCGCCTCCTCAAATTCCAGCGGAGGCAGAATGGTCGGTAGGCGTTTTGCCAGCATCGTTTTTCCTGAACCCGGCGGGCCGATAAAAAGTATGTTGTGCCCGCCTGCGCTTGCGATCTCAAGCGCACGTTTTGCCGTCTGCTGGCCGCGCACTTCGTTAAAATCGACGCGATATTTATTCTCTTGCGATTTCAGTTCAGAAATATCAAGCTTAAGCGGGCGTATGGCGGTATCGCGATCCGTCTGCAGGTCCTGCGACAACTCAGCCGCTGAGCGCAAGTCTTTGACCGGATAAACATTTATGCCGCTGACGACCGCAGCCTCGGTTGCATTTTCTTCAGGCAGCAACAGATGTTTTACGCCGGCTTCGCGTGCCTTGAGGGCGATTGATAATGCGCCCCGAACAGGCCGCACGCGACCGTCCAGCGACAATTCGCCGACGCTCATCATGTGCTCTACCTTATCAATCCCAAGATCACCCGCCGCGCCGAGAATGGCAAGTGCGACCGGCAGATCGAACGCTGCTCCTTCTTTGCGGACATCGGCCGGAGCAAGATTGACAGTTATCTTTTGAATCGGGAAAAAGTAGCGGCTGTTCGTGATCGCCGCCCGGATACGTTCGCGCGACTCACGAATCGCCGTATCCGGCAGCCCGACGACGGTAAAATTCGGCGACTGGTCATTTTCAGCGCTCGGGCGCAAAGCAACCTCGATGTCCACAACGAGAGCATCGATGCCGTAAACCGTCGCCGACTGCGAAAGAAAAAGCATAACCTAAAGATCGATATTGGAACAAAAATTATGTGAAGCTTATCATTAGACGCAAAAAATGTCGAAATTCGTCCGGCTTTCCATTGATGTTTCTGACTGGCTGTCCCACCTCTGTCCCACGCCTGAGTGGGACACGCAACTTATTATTTTTCTTGATGTTACGGCGATTTTTGCCCTCTGTCCCGCACTTTTCACGAAAAAAGTTTGAAAAAATTAAACTATTGAAAACATTGTGTTTATGGTTTTTAAACTGGTGGGAAGCGTGGGACAAGTTCGGCTATATTTTCAAAGAACGATCAGATTTGCTGCCTAGGCGATGGTCAAGCAGATATATCTGATACGTTTCAAAGATAGCATATTGTGCCAGAAATAGTCAAGAATTTTTAGCGATAAATGACCAGGCTGTCGCCAACGGTGACGGAGATTAGTAACACGATACTAATACCGAAACGCCGTCTGCGTCGGCTTGTCGCCATTCGCACCAAATTGAAAAGCGATAAATGCACCATTCGAGCTGTTTTGGCGATACCAAGTGCCGTCGGATGGGCGAAAGACGCATATGTCGGCTTTGCCGTCGCCGTCGAAATCGCCCGGTGCAGGAATGTCGGATGCGAGGCCAAAGACTTTGTAGTCATAGCTCGAATCCGAGCTGTATTTTAAATACCAAATGCCGGTCGATGGACGATAAACTGCAAGATCGGTATTGCCGTCGCCATCGTAATCTGCCTGCGTGATAACGTCGCTTCCAAACCCGAACAACTCGCCG
>JANMDA010000066.1:0-4290 GCA_031376085.1 Chloracidobacterium sp. | reverse complement strand
ACTCCGCGTTCCTGTAAATTATAGAGGGCATAGGTGTTAGTCTCGCCCATGCGGTCGGAGACGAGCGAGCCTGTCTGACGCGATTTCATATCGCCCTGCCATTTATCAAATCTCAAAAAGAGCGTGTTTAGCAGACCTGTTCCTTTGGTCTCCGTCAAAAACTCACCGCGAAAACCGATCAGCCCGCGCGAAGGAACCTCGAACTCGAGCCTGACGCGGCCCGAGCCGTTGTTGATCATCTTGGTCATTTGTCCCTTGCGTCGGCCCATGGCTTCTGTTACAACGCCGATAAATTCTTCCGGAACGTCGATGACGACCAATTCGATCGGTTCCATCAATGCACCGGTTTTCTCATCTTTCTTGGTGATGACTTCGGGCTTTGAAACCTGGACCTCGTAGCCTTCGCGGCGCATCATTTCGATGAGGATGGCAAGCTGCAATTCGCCGCGTCCCGACACCTTGAATTGCTCAGCGGCCTCGGTCTGTTCGACACGCAAAGCGACGTTACCAAGCAATTCACGGTCGAGCCGCTCCTTGATCTGCCGCGAGGTAACGAACTTGCCGTCGATGCCCGAGAACGGCGAAGTGTTGACGCCAAAGATCATCGCGATAGTCGGCTCATCGACGTTGATAACCGGCAGGGCTTTAGGATTTTCAACCGATGTTATCGTTTCACCGATCTCAATATCGTCAAAACCTGCAAGAGCGACGATCTCGCCGGTGCCAGCTTCGGTAACAGTTGTGCGCTCAAGGCCTTCGAAAACAAAAAGTTCTTTGACGCGAGTCTTTACGATGGTGCCGTCACGTTTTGCGACCGCAACTTCCTGATTTTTTGCGATATCGCCGGAGAAAATGCGTCCGATAGCGAGGCGTCCGACAAACGGATTGTAATCAATGTTTGCGACCAGCAATTGCAGCGAATCGTCACGCAAAGCATGCGGAGCAGGGATCGACTCGATGATCTGGTCGAACAGCGGGATCAAGTTCTTGCCTTCGTCCTCAAGGCTCTTTTTCGCGACGCCGTCGCGCGAGATGGAATAAAGAATAGGGAATTCGATCTGCTGGTCGTTTGCTCCGAGATCGATAAAAAGGTCATAGATCTCGTCTAAAACTTCCTCGGGACGCGAATCCTGACGGTCTATCTTGTTTACGAGAGCGATCGCCGGCAGCTTTAGCTCAAGAGCCTTTCTCAAAACAAAACGCGTCTGCGGCAGGCAGCCTTCCGCCGCGTCAACGAGCAAAACAATACCGTCAACCATCTTTAGAACGCGCTCGACCTCGCCGCCAAAATCGGCGTGGCCCGGCGTGTCCAAAATATTAATTTTGTAGTCACCATAGCGGACGGAAGTATTTTTCGCCATGATCGTGATGCCGCGTTCGCGCTCGAGATCCATCGAGTCCATGACGCGGTCAACGACCGCTTCGTTGTCGCGATGCGTGCCGGATTGTGCCAGCATCGCATCGACTAGAGTAGTCTTGCCGTGGTCAACGTGAGCGATAATAGCGATGTTGCGAATCTTTTCTGTGGTCAGCATAGTCGTAATTCCGTGCCTAAGGGCAAACGAGTATAATGACTGATTGCGCGGATAAAGGCAAAGAGCCTAAAATCGACTCTATGGAAGAACCTGCAATGGTACAAGTGCCTACGATCAGAGAGCTTTTTCAGGATTGGCAAGATTTCGACGTTGCAGAGTACTATTTTTGTTGCCTTCTTGGACTCGTAGAGTACGATGAGTCGTTTGACGCATTTCGGGAAAACAAGGGCGTTTTTTGTACAAAAAATCGAATGAGCGATGTACTCTTTGACACTTTGGAAAGCT
This sequence comes from Chloracidobacterium sp., assembly GCA_031376085.1. Classification (GTDB taxonomy): domain Bacteria; phylum Acidobacteriota; class Blastocatellia; order Pyrinomonadales; family Pyrinomonadaceae; genus OLB17. The sequence continues at coordinate 2,470 of JANMDA010000066.1, read as the reverse complement.
TGGTAGCTCTGGGCATTCTCGAGAAGAATGACGATATACAGTACCGATATAACTGCGCGAACCGTTCCCTTCAGGAGATTGCATACAACAAATGAAAATTCTATTAATCGGTGCCAACGGCACCATAGGAAAACGAATTCACGACCGTTTTGCTAAGAAGCATGAGGTCGTTAAAGCTAGCCGCAGCGGCGGTGATATTTTGGTTGATATTACTGATGCCGCTTCGATACAAAAAATGTATGAGTCGGTGAAAGGCATAAATGCCGTTATCTGCGCGGCTGGGCCGGCGAAGTTTGGAGCATTTAGCGAGCTGACGGAAGAAGATTTTTACGTCGGCATTCGCGGCAAGATGATGGGACAGGTCAATCTGGTGCGGATCGGCCAGAAATATCTCAACGACGGCGGCTCGTTTACGCTGACGACCGGTATTCTGGCAGACGAACCGGTTTTCGGATCTGTTTCACTGGCTCTCGTGAACGGCGGCGTAAACAGTTTTGTAAAAGCGGCCGCTCAGGAATTGCCGCGCGGCCAGCGGATAAATGTTGTGTCTCCGACGGTCGTAGAGGATTCCGCTGACAACTACGAAGACTTCTTTCCGGGTTATGTTCCTGTTTCGATGGACCGCGTCGTCAGCGGCTATGTGAGATGTGTCGAGTCGCGAATAACCGGTGAGGTCATTCGCATTTATTAAAGAAGCCGGACGTTTCCGCCCGGCTTTCACACACAATACTCCAAAATTAATTACCGGCTGGTGTCTTTACCGACAATGAGGTTGTTCTGAACGCTGAACACGCCGCTAATACCGTTTGCGAGGATATTGAGCGTATTCGAAGCGCTTGAGTTTGAAACATAACCTTCGAGCGTGATCCGGCCGTTCTCGACAATGATCCTAACCTCAGGACGCGGAGTCGCGAAATACCATGCAGGACCTCTGTCTTCGAAAGTTCTTAGAGCTTTTCTCCTTATCTCGTTGTCGAAAGGCGATGGCGGCAACTGCTCGATGTTATTCACTACATTTGTTACGCCGGGCATTCCCGAAATGGCCCTTTTCGCTTCGTCCTTGACCCCGATCGAGTTTACTTTACCGTTGAGCGTTACAGTGCCGTTGTTGATATGAAAAGTAATGTGATCAAAAACTCCGTAATGTGTCAGATTGATCAGTTTTCCTGCGATCTGTTGTTCAATGGTCCTTTCTGGCTTTCTCGGACCTGCAAAATTTTGAGCATTAAGGCCCGAGATCGAAAGAACAATGATCGCTGTTAATGCAAATAATTTTATAAATGATCTCATGATTATTTATTCCCCCTTATAAAAACTACGTCATGCATGATGACAATATTAAGATGTATCAGATCAGCTAAAAGTGGCTTATTTTTTCCGTCATGAGGTTTGCCGCAGGGCTTCGTAGAGAACAATGCCAACGCTGGTTGCGAGATTGAGGCTGCGTACATTTTTGTTTGGCATTGGGATAGTCAGGCAGTGATCCCAATGTGCCTTTAGAAGTGTTTCAGGCAAGCCACGCGTCTCGGGGCCAAAAACCAGGCAATCGTTGTCGCGAAACTCCCAGTCTGTGTAAGGCCCTTCGGCTTTTGTCGTCAGAAAGACAAAACGCGATTCCGGCAAACTGGCGAAGAGTTCGTCAATATCAATATGACGTTGCAGTTTTACTTCGTTCCAATAATCGAGGCCGGAGCGTTTCAGTTCGCGGTCGTCCATGCGAAAACCTGTTACGCCGACGATATGCAGTTCTGTAAAAGTTGCGGCACAAAGCCGCGCAATGTTGCCCGTATTCGGTGGTATCTCAGGCTCGTATAAGGCGATATGAAGCATAACTTTACATAACATAGCCAACTAAAGTTGGAACTCAAAACTCTAAACTGTTACAATCCGCTTTTGCGGATTTCCCCGATAATTATGTTGAAACAGGTCCGACGTTCGGTAATTAGGCTACTGCCCGCTTTTTTAATGTTGGTTTCGGCTGCCGGTGTTTTCGCCCAGGAAAAAACACCAAAATCGACTCCGGTCAAACTGCAGCCGACGCCGACTACGTCCAAAGGTGCCCAAAAACCAACGACCGCCGAACAGGTAGTCGAAACATCGATCTTTTTTTATTCGGGCGGCAGAGCGACTCTCGATCAAATCAGAAAAACGACATCCGAGCACGGGCTGTCGACTATCACAGGGGCCGACGGACGTTCTCAGCAGGCAAAATATCAGCGTTTTATCATACGCGGCGAGACATCAGGTAAAGACAGATTCCGCCTCGATCAGGAATTTCCAACCGCAAGGTTCTCACTTGTTTTTAACGATGAAAAAACCTTCGGGGTCTTTAACAATACTGTCTTTACTCCTCGCGAAGACGCTGTGAGCGGGTTTGAAAATCAGATCTTCCACGGCCTCGATGCTTTTTTGAGATACAAAGTAAATGAGTCAAAACTCGAACTCGCTCCGAACGAAAAGCTTTACGGTG
>JANMDA010000049.1:0-6641 GCA_031376085.1 Chloracidobacterium sp. | reverse complement strand
AGTTGACGGTCAGCAGCGTGATCGTCTTTATTCTGCTTGTGTCGACGGCTATAAGCAAGGCCTTACTCGCGGGCAATCGCGGCAGCGCCCTTATATTATTTGAGGTAATTGTACTCGCATATATTTTGTCGGGACGCGAATTAAAACTTAGACAGACCGTTATTGCCGGCATTGTATTGATACTGCTACTTATCGGCGGAATGATATACGGCACAACATTCCGAAATATAAAGGGCGGCGAATCGCAGCAGGGTTTTGATAAATATGCAGATGACATCGGACGCACTTTTGACCAAATCGGTAAGAGCGATTCAGCCGAATCGCTTCAGTTCGGTGTTGACCGCCTGGCCGAACGGCTCGATATTCTCACAACACTTTCGGTCGTCGTTTCAAATTATGAACAGCTTGCCCCGTATGAAGAAGCCTATGATCTCGACAATAATATTTGGAAAGATATGACGATATTCCTGGTCCCGCGAGTGATCTGGAAGGAAAAGCCGTCGGCGTCAGACGCTCGTAAATACAGCGATCTATATTTCAACCAAAGCGACACATCTTTTGCAATTACTCCTATAGGCGACCTTCTGCGTAATTTTGGCATCACTGGTATATTTGTCGGTATGTTTGCCATCGGTTTATTTTTACGCGTCATTTACCGAGCGCTTGTCGAATCACAGACGCAGAGTATCTGGCGAGTGACTTTGTATTTTATGCTTCTTACGTCGGTTTCCTACGAGGCATTTTACGGGACGATCATTCCGACATTCATAAAAGTGGGTTTTGTTGCCGTCATTGGTATTCTAATTGTTACGGTGCTTGCCAAAACAAATATTCTGCCTGGCCGGATGAGTTTACCGACGCTGGCGAAATAGTTCACAATATCTCTGTGACAGTGTTCAATATGGAAAAGATCGTCTTTACAAACGGCTGTTTTGATATCCTGCATCCGGGACATATCGATCTGCTAACGAAGGCGAAGGCATTGGGCACAAGATTGATCGTCGGCATTAACAGCGATGTATCGGTTGCCGCGATAAAAGGACTTGGAAGACCGATCAATAATCAGGACGAAAGAGCTGAAGTGCTGCGAGGATTGAGATCGGTTGATGAAGTTTTGATATTTGATGAACTGACGCCGGAGAATTTGATAAAACAGATCAAACCTGATGTCCTTGTAAAAGGTGGTGACTGGAAGGAATCTGAGATCATCGGTGCCGATTTTGTCCGTTCTAATGGTGGAGAAGTGTTTTCGCTGGCTTTGAAAGATGGATTTTCGACCAGCAATATTATTGAGCGCATGGAAAAGAATAAGGTTCAAAAAAATGAAAGCAGCGATTCAATGATCGGCAATTCGCTTAGTGAACACGTCGAACTTTTTGAAACTCTGCGTTCCGCTTACGAAGCGAACATAAGCGAATGCTCCGAGCTTATCTTTCAAACTTTTCAGGCCGGAAAAAAAGTCCTTATTTGCGGCAATGGCGGCAGCGCTGCTGATGCCCAACACATAGCCACTGAGCTCGTTTGCCGTTACGAAACTGAGCGTAAGGGTTTGCCCGCGATTGCTCTGACGACCGACACTTCCGCTCTGACAGCTATAACTAACGATTTCAATTTCGAACGTGTCTTTGCCCGTCAGATTGAAGCTCTCGCATCGGCCGGCGATTTACTTATCGCGATTAGCACTAGTGGCAATTCGCCGAATATTATTTCCGCAGTGATGACCGCAAGAAGCATCGGCTGTAAAGTGCTCGGCATGACAGGTGCAAACGGCAAGAAGCTGGCGTCTCTTTGCGACGCTTGCTTTATGGTCCCGTCTGAACGCACCGCTCGCGTCCAGGAAGCACATATCACCATCGCCCATATCTGGTGCGAAATCATCGACTCTAAATTCGCCGACACCAAATGAGCATCCTGGATAATTTTGCAAATGTAAAAGTATTGGTGGTCGGCGACATTATGCTCGACCGCTACTGGTGGGGCAGCGTCAAACGCATCTCGCCCGAAGCTCCTGTGCCCGTCGTCGAATTGCAAAAAAGCACTTTTGCTCCGGGCGGTGCCGCCAATGTCGCCGCGAATATCGCCGGTCTCGGCGCGACCGCCCACCTTGTTGGAGTGATCGGAACGGATCATGATGCTGACACATTGGTCGATCTGCTTGGAAAAGCGCATGTATTAGATGGTTCACTCGTCCGTGTAGTAAACCGTCAGACAAGCGTTAAGACACGTGTGATCGCCCACAGTCAGCAGGTTGTTCGCGTTGACCAGGAAACAACATCTGAATTCTCGGATGAAGATCATGAAAATATCTGGAAAAGTATAGGGGCGATTTTGCCGCAGATCAATGCAGTAGTTGTCTCAGATTATGCGAAGGGATTGCTTTCACCGAGCTTGCTGTGGCGTCTCATCGACACGGCTCGTTCGCATGGAAAAATGATCCTTGTTGATCCAAAGGGCAAAAACTATTTGCGTTACAAAGGTGCATCGCTCATAACACCCAATCGCCGCGAAGCCGCCGAAGCATGCAATTTGAATGAAGACATGCCAGACCTTGTGTCTATCGCTGGTAATCAGTTGCTCAACGAACTCGATCTTGAAATGGCGTTGATCACACAGGGCGAAGACGGCATGACGCTGTTTCAAAAAGATAAGGAACCACTGCATCTCGGCACTGCCGCAAAAGAGATCTACGATGTCACCGGCGCGGGCGATACGGTCATCGCCTCTCTTGGCGTCGCTCTTGGAGCTGGTTTGGAATTCGTCGAGGCCGCTCGAGTCGCAAATCTCGCTGCCGGTTTGGTCGTGGAACAGGTCGGAACAACCGCGATCACACGCAAAATGTTAGAGCCTGTTATCGATAAGATCTGACGAGCCAAATTCGATGAAACACAATATACTTTTTGTCGAAAGAAAACCTTTCGAATCAGTCAGCATTGAGAGAGTTTTTGATCAATTTGAAAAAAATATTACTGCCAGACGTTTCGAAATTGAGAGACAAAAATTACCATACGGAAACAGCCCAATCGATATATTGAAGAATCTGCTGTTCTTTCGTCCAAAACCAGCTGATATTTATCACATAACCGGTCAAGTTCATTATATCGCCTTGCGTCTGCCAAAACATAAGACCGTTTTGACTATCCACGATCTGGTTTTTCTGCATAGGCGAACCGGCATCAGACGCTATGTTTTAAAAAAACTATTTCTGGATCTGCCGTTAAGAAAACTCAATTTTATCACGGCTATTTCACAAGCGACCAAGGATGAAATAGTAAAATATACCAATTGCGATCCGGCAAAAATACGAGTTATTGAAAATCCGATCGTCGATGGACTTGAGCCGGAGCCGATCAAGGCGTTCAACGAAGAATGTCCGGTGATATTGCAAGTTGGGACAGCTGCGACCAAGAATGTCCTTAATTTGATCAGGGCACTGGATGGCGTCAGATGCAAACTTCGAATTGTAGGACGCATTGATGCTAAGATAAACGAAGCATTAGCGGAAAGCAGCGTTCAATTCGAGAACATTTTTAACGTTGGGGCAAAAGATATGGTCGAAGAATATAGAAACGCGGATATCATTGCGTTCTGCTCGACCTATGAGGGCTTTGGACTGCCGATCATCGAGGCTCAGGCGATGAGAAAACCGGTAATCACGAGTGACATTTCCCCCCTGAAAGAGGTCGCCAGTTCGGGAGCCTTTCTCGCCGATCCAGATGACGTTTCAAGCATTAGAAATGGCTTGCTTAAAATAATCAACGAATCGCAATACCGTGAAGCACTGGTAGAAAATGGAACTCACAATGTCCTTCGATTTAATCCAAAAAAATCAGCGACAGAATATGTTGAGGTTTACGATTTGGCATTAAGTAATTGATCAAATTTCGTTAAGAATGTAAGATGCGGGTTTTAATATTTGGCGCCGGCGGAATGCTTGGGCACAAACTTTATCAAAGGTTGAAAACCGATTTTGAGGTTTCTGCCACTATTCGCGCTGGCTTTGATTCGATCAAACGATTTGATCTTTTCGATGAGAATTCGATCATCGAAAACGTTGATGTCACCGATCTAGATTCGATTCGCACCGCCGTCGAAAAGACAAAACCCGATGTTGTCATCAATGCCGCTGGGGTTGTTAAACAGCTTCCTGAATTTCAACATGTCATCAAAACTCTTAGTATCAATTCTGTCTTTCCTCAGCGACTTGCCGATCTTGCCGGTGAATATACCTTCCGATTGATCACCGTAAGTACAGACTGTGTTTTTAGCGGAAACAAAGGAAATTACAATGAGGCCGATGTAGCCGATGCACAAGATCTCTACGGTATCAGCAAACTTCTCGGCGAGGTCAAAGGCAATAATTGTCTTACTATCCGTACGTCGATCATCGGCAGGGAGCTCGCATCTGCTCACAGTCTGGTCGAATGGTTTCTAACAAATCGAGGCAATATCGTCAAAGGATATTTGAACGCAATTTATTCAGGATTTCCGACTAACGTTCTTGCAGAGATCATATCCGACATCATTAGAAATCACGCCGGACTTCACGGCATTTATCATGTCTCAAGCGAGCCGATAAATAAATTCGTCTTGCTTGGCCTGCTGAATAAATATTACAAAGCCGATGTGGTGATCGAACCTTTCGAGGATTTTATAATTGACCGAAGCCTTGACTCATCAGCCTTTAGGCAGACAACCGGTTTTTCACCGCTCGGTTGGGAACACATGATCGAACAAATGGCAGCCGACCCAACTCCTTACGAAACATGGAAAAAGTAAAACCGGTCATCCTGATGATCTGCGATTATTACCTTCCCGGTTTCGAGAGCGGCGGAGCTATGCGAACGCTCGTTAATATGATCGACCGTTTCGGCGAGAGCTATGAATTCAAAATAGTCACACGCGATCATGACGGACCTTTGAACAGAGCATCGTACCAAAATGTACAGATCAACGATTGGAATCGCATCGGTAGCACTGATGTCTACTATCTTTCGAAGGATAATATTCGATTAGGCTCGGTCAAAAAACTTGTCCGCGAGATCAACCCTGACACCATATACCTCAACAGTTTTTTTAGTCCACTGACTGTCTTTACGTTGCTTTTGCGGCGCTTTAGTTCTTTTGATAGTGTTCCGGTCATTCTGGCTCCCGAAGGTGAGCTTGTGCCCGGTGCTTTGTCTATCAAGCCACTTAAGAAACAACTTTACATTAATGCGGCTAAACTGTTGAAATTATTGCATAATGTGGTATGGAAAGCAGCATCTGAATTTGAGCGAGACAATATTCAAGCTATTTTTGGCAGTGATGGCAAAATCTTTATTGCTCCAAATATGCCGCCGCGGATGATACTCGGCGATTTCGACTTAAACGCAAAGCCGGAAAAAAGACGCGGTCACGCAAAAATGGTCTTTTTGTCGCGGTTTATGCGGAAAAAGAACTTTAACTGGCTTCTCGATCATATTCGCAGGCTAAAGGATGATCTTTCCATTGACATCTTCGGGCCAGTGGAGGATGCAGATTACTGGAAAGAATGTCAGGCTATCATCAAAACACTGCCTCCAAATATAAAAATTGAGGCCAAAGGGCCTGTTTTACACGAAAACGTCGCAAGTACGCTTGCGAAATATCATTTCTTTGTGCTGCCGACGCTAGGCGAGAATTTCGGCCATATTTTTGTCGAGGCTCTGGCTGCCGGCTGTCCGCTTATCATTAGCGATCGAACCCCGTGGAGAAATTTAGCAAAAGACGTGATCGGCTGGGATATTCCACTTGAAAATCCCGATTCATGGATAGCCGTTATCAACAACTGCCTGAACATGGACAATGACGATTACCAAATTCGATCGGAGAATGCTCGTAAATTTGCAGTTGCGTGGCTCTCGAACCCTGCACACGAAAAATCGAACCGGGAAGTTCTTGAATTTGCTTTACATTCGGCTGCTTAACCAGTAATTCTGAAAAACATCGGTTTCGAGTATTGCGTATCGGGTGCTAATATTTTGGTTTGCTAATGAAAGAACTAGAAGGTAAACGAATACTTGTAACCGGCGGCACGGGATCGCTTGGCAAAACGCTGGTCAACCGTCTGCTGACCGGCGAAATGGGAACGCCCGAAAAGATAACTGTCTTTTCGCGCGACGAGGCGAAACAGCACTACATGCGTCTCGAATACATGAATCGCGAGACGGCGACCGACGACGTTATCTATCAAAATTCGCTCGAACGCCTTAATTTTCGCATCGGCGATGTTCGCGATTATTCTGCGTTGGTCGCAGCGATGCGCGATGCTGATGTGATATTTAATGCGGCGGCATTGAAACAAGTTCCGTCGTGCGAATATTTTCCGTTCGAAGCGATTTTAACGAATGTTTACGGTGCGGCAAACATTGTCCGATCGGTCCGCGAAAACGATCTGCATATTGAAAAAGTGATCGGAATTTCGACCGACAAAGCATGTAAACCGATCAACGTAATGGGTATGACAAAGGCCCTGCAGGAACGCGTCCTGATCGAGGCAAACCGTGATTGCGGCTCGACCAAATTCAATTGCGTGCGTTATGGCAACGTGATCGCTTCACGCGGTTCGATCATTCCGCTGTTTGTCGATCAGATTAAAAACGGCCAGCCGATAACGATAACGC
>JANMDA010000036.1:0-21805 GCA_031376085.1 Chloracidobacterium sp. | reverse complement strand
AGCAACGCGGCAAATTGGGATAATGGTGTGCCGAACGGTTTGCTGACGGGCATTATACCTTCGGGAAGATCGATTGGCATCAGTTCAATAATGAACATCGGGCAGATCCGCGTCGAATGCGGCGGCAATCTGACCGGAGGTTCGAGTTCGGCGTATATCGTCGGTAGTGTCAGAAAGAATTTTTGTGCAGCGGCCGGCGAGAGCTTTACTTACCCGCTCGGCGATGCTCTCAATTACTCGCCTTTGGATGTTTCAGGTGTGGTCGGCACTGGAAACCTGACGGCGGCGATTACCGACACATTTATGCCCGGCCTTCTCTCCACGGCAAGCTCGCTATCACGTTATTGGTCGCTCGAAGGCGCGGGCATCACGGCAGATCTGACGTTTAATTATGTGAACGCCGATGTCAACGGCACGGAAAGCGATTACAAGGTTTACCGCCGTCCGGTAAATAACAACGCACTCGTCACGCAATACCCGTCATCTTCAATCAACACGGCAGCAAACACAGCGACCGCAACCGGCGTGTCTAATTTCTCCGATTGGAGCACCGGCAATCTGTTCGAGCAGATGGCCACACCGACGAATACACCAACTAACACCCCAACGGATACTCCTACACCTACTGCGACAACGACTCCGAGTAATACGGCAACATTTACTCCGACGGCAACAGCAACGCAGACAGATACACCAACGAGCACGCCAACTGATACTCCTACACCTACTGCAACAGCGACTCCGAGTAATACGGCAACAAATACATCTACTCCGACGGCAACGGAGACATTTACACCGACTGCCACGGCGACGACCACGTTCACACCAACGCCAACTGAGACAAATACATTTACACCTACACCTACACCTACGGCGACTGCCACCGACACTCCGGCAAATACGGCGACGAATACGCCGACGCCATCAATCGCGGGAACAGTAACCTACGGCAACGCGATCGGAAATCCTCCGGCGCCGCGTTTTGTTTCAAACGTGCTTATTAGCGCTGCTGGATCGGTTCCGGTCTCTGTGTTTACCGACGGTCTCGGAGCGACTGCGGGACAATATGTGTTGACCGGGTTTGGGTCAGGTTCCTATACTGTCACGCCGACGAAGACACTCGGCGTGAACGGCGCGATAAGTTCCTTCGACGCAGGCAGGATCGCCCTCCACGTCGCCGGGCCGCCGAATCCGCAGTTGACCGGTAACCAGTTGATCGTCGCCGACGTCAGCGGAAACAATCAGGTCACATCGTTCGATGCGGCAATGATCGCAAAATATGTCGCTGGCCCGCCGTATGCCGCACCGGGAATCGGATCGACTTCAACTTGGAGGTTTACCCCGGTAAACAGGTCGTATCCTTCGGTCACTACAAGCATCACTGTGGAGGACTTCTCAGCCCTGCTGATGGGTGACGTTTCGGGGAATTGGGCGAATACAGGGGCGAGGCTGGCGAGAACAGTTGACAGTGGACAGTGGACAGTGGACAGTGAAGACGGCGGAGACGAACCACCCCGTCAGCCGCAAAAAACACGGCTGCCACCCCTCCTTAACCAAGGCGGGGAGTTTTTGGGGCGGGAGAGAGGCATTGCTGTTGAATTGCCAAGTTGGTCAGTGCCTTTGGACAAAGAGATCGTTGTGCCGGTGAGCGTTCAGGGTGTGGCGGATAAGGGAGTGATCTCTTATGAGTTCAACCTTAGGTATGATCCTTCTGTCATACAGCCGGTTGTTGATCTGGTTGATTTGAAAGATTCCGTTAGCCGCGGTCTTTCGGTTGTGGCCAATCCGTATCAACCCGGACTTTTGAGAGTTGTCGTTTATGGCGCAATGCCTATTAATAAGGATGGCGTGCTACTTAATCTGAGATTCACGGCAGTCGGTGTTGCGGGTTCGGTTTCACCGCTGACTTGGGAACGGATAATGTTCAACGAAGGTGAGCCGCGAGTGATGACGTCCAACGGACGGATTGAACTTTTCTAGTATTGCCGCTCAATGAATGCGATCTCGTCTGAACGATTGGACCGATAGAATTTCAAGAGCATTTGCGGTGCGACGCGTGTGAGCAGCGAGACAACTGCTAATTTTGAAGACTTGCGGTAGTTGTTTGCAGAGCGAAAGGCAGCCTCGGCTTCACGAAAATTGCCGTTGAGCAATAATGCCTTGCCTTGCTCTACTGCAAGGTCGGCTTCGAGTTCGGCGATGCGTTTTTTGACGATCGTTTTTTGCTCTTCAGTCAGTTCAATCGTCCTTGCAACACGCTCAAAAGCATCACGCTCACGCTCCGCGCGGCTGACCGCATCGCCTGAAAGGCTGTCGAGATGAACGCGATATTTTAGAAGCTGTTTTCGTTGATAGCCTATCTTCGCTCCGTTCTTCGCCATTCTTAACCACAGATGAAAATCATGTGCCCGGACGCGCTCGGTCTCGAATGATCCTGCATCAATGATTACCTTTTTCCGTGCCATCGTGCCCGAAGTGATAACGTTGCATCGCAGATCGAGAATGCTGTCAAAATTAGCTTCGCCGGTTGACGGAGCGGTTTCCATAAATGTGCGTCGATAGGCAGACTGCATTCCAAAAAGCATCGCGTCGCAATAAACCATGTCACAACTCTCGCGCTCCAGAAAGATCAATTGAGATGCGAGAAAATCCGGCAGCCAAATATCGTCGGCGTCGAGAAATGCGATGATGTCGCCGCGTGCGTTTTCGATACCCGTATTGCGTGCAACACCCGCACCGGCGTTTCGCTGTTTGATATAGACTATGTCTTCAAGATATGGGCCGATGGCAAATTCGAACGCCTTTGTGTCAGGCGAGCCGTCATTGACCACAATGATCTCGTGCTCGCGAAACCGTTGTTTAATGGCAGAATCCAGCGTCTCGGCGATATATTCCGCCGAGTTGTATGCCGGAATTATGACTGAAACGCGCGGCATTCGTTCGGACACATTGCTGCCAGTTCGTTTGCTTAGAATCTTGCTGCGGCGTCTATCTTCGATCATAGCTAATCAGAGAACCTGACGGATCGGCTCCCATCGGGCGTAGGTTTCGCCTCTTAGAAATTTGTAAAATCCGATAACTGAAGCCACATTGGCAAGAACAAAATAAAGCGGCATCGCAAGCAGGTAAAGCCGCTTTCCCGCACGCTCCAAAAGCCAACCGATAAAAGCCAGCGAGTAGAACATAACCTGAAACGCAAATGCCGCAGCATACAAAGCCGATGAACCGGCAAGCACGATACTCGTAATAAAAAATGCAAGCAAAATGAAAGGCACCGCGTATCTGAGAACTTTGTGCGAGATCAATTCGACGGCGAAAAAGCCGCTCTTAAGCGGATTGAGCATGTCACGGTTTCGCCATAGGTCCGTGAAGGTTTGCGAGATCACGCGAACGCGCATTTTTAGCTCATCAGCCGCGCGTCGATTCGTGTGTTCAAAGCAAACTGCGTCCGGCGCGAATACGCTTCGCAGCCCTTTGCGGTAGATGCTCGTGCAGATCAGAAAATCCGAACACGCTTCCGCATACATATGTTCGTAAGCAGATTTTCTGACGGCATAAAGACAGCCCGAGGCACCGATCAGCGAACAGGCACGGCTTTCGGCGATCTTTATAAATGTCTCATAACCCCAATAACTTTTTGCTCCACGTCCGACGGTTGTGCTGTCATCGTCAACGTAGATCAGCCGTCCGGCGACACAGCCAACGCTCCCGTCTGCAAAAGCGGGCAACAGATGTCGAAAGACGTCTTCGCGATAAGCGGTCGTCGCATCGGAGAACAAAATGATCTCGCCCAACGCCTCTTTGACCGCATTATTTTGTGTAGTGGTTTTTCCAACGCGGCCTTCCTGGCGAAAAAGCCTGACACCTCGCGATACAAATTCCTCTACTATCGAATCTGTTTTATCTGTCGAGCCGTCGGACGCAACGAGGATGTCGAGTTTCTCTGCCGGATAATCGATCTTAAGAGTATTTTCGAGTTTTTCGCGAATCGAACCTTCTTCGTTAAATGCAGTGATCAGGACGGTAACTCGCGGTTCGATTTCGGCACTGGCTATATTTTTTGGAAACAGGACGCTGACCAAATAAACAAGCAGCGGATAACCGGCGTAAACGTACCCAAGCACGCAAACGCATGTCCAGAAAAATACTTGTTCCGCTGTTGCAGTCATGTCGCTTCGGCTAATCCGCCTTCTAATACCGGCATTGCCGTTTCTTTTGTGTTCAGCTTATTTTCGAGAGTGTATATTCTACGGAACGCGACCGCATAGGCGATCAGGTAATAGATAAACCAGTTATATGCGACCGCCGCAAAAAAGCTCGAAATCATATATCCGATGATGCTTGCCTGTAGTCCGATGGCGAGATAATAGAACCAATCCTGCTTGTCTTCGTCAAAGAGCCGCCGCTCTATCGCACTCAGCTTTCGAAAAGGGCTTACCATAAATATTAGATACGCAATAAGGCCCGGAATCCCGAGTTCGGATGAGACTTGCGTGAATGCATTGTGAGTTTGCAGGTTATGGACGCCGACAATAGGAAAATTCCCGATACCGATGCCCCATGGATTTCGCGCAGTTACCAATAATGATCTTTCAAGAAGTTCCCTTCGCTGGTCGCTCGACCCGACGACGTCGAGGCCCGGAATAAAGATCGAGAGCACTCGCAGGCCGTAATTTCCCGGGGCCGCCAGAATCGCTATACCGCCGATCACGATGGATGCGATCGTGACGTTTAGGCGATGTTTACGGCCGAGCTTCCACGACAAAACTGCCAAACATACAATCAATCCCAGAAATCCGCCGCGCGAAAATGTGACCATATTCGCTCCGACAAAGATCACGGCCATCGCAAAGTACACGAACTTCATTACCTTGCTCTTCGCAGCAAGTCCAAGCGTGATCACAAGCGGCGTCATCATCACAAAATGCATCGCCATTTCATTCGGATTGCCGAACATGCCGCCGACATCGACCTTGATGCGATATTCTTCGACATTGAATTGCCCACTCATGTAAAGATTGAGGGCGCAAAAGCTAAGATAAACCGCGATACCAAATGACAGCCACATCATGCCCATGAGCCGTTTTTTCGTGCGCACTACATTCACGAGCACGACAAAGATAATGACCGCCTTGATATACGGATCGTTAAAAATTTCCCACGCAAGTCCAGGATCTTTTGCGATCGGCATCGTCACAAGAGCGATCGCCGTCAACGCAAGGATGGACTTCACCTCGGTGGACATCATCGTCAGATTTCCCTCGGTGGCAAGCTGGCTCGGCACAAAAATAATCATCGTCGCCAGCGCAAAATAAAACGCCGTGGCCGAAAGAAACGACAGAGCTGGGATCAATTCATACGGACGAAAAAGGACAAGGATCGAGAATAAATAAAGCCCGAAATAGGTCAACAGATGCCCGTTCCGTGCAAGCCAGCGCTCGTGGCTCAGTAATTTATGATCTTTTTCGTCGCGTTTTGCTTTCTTAGCGGCTCGGCCGTCTTTTGGCTCGTAAGCAGATTCTTTATTTGTCGCCGGGCGCTCAGAAGCATCCGCCTTTGAAGCTTCCTCCGTTTTCGAATTCGGCGCAGGCGGATCGACATCATTTGCATAAGTAAAATTAAGATTGACGAGATTTGTGGATCCGGTTGCGGCCGCGTCGCTCGCCGTTCCTGATGGCCGCAGCGGCATCAGGCCGTCCGAAGCCTTACTGCCGGCTTTAGATTGAGTCGAAAGCGTTTTGTAATCTTTCTCTTTTGATCGTTCGATGGGCATTTACAGGGTTTATTGTCATACTTCGTTTACGCCGCAACTTCTTCCTTTTCCATCGAGATGATTTCGCGTACTTTGTGCTTTAGCGCTTTTTCAAACTGTCTCGCTTCGTTGACGCCGCTAAAGGAAAGCTGCTGTAGATTGGCTTCGATACGCTTACGGTAATCCGAAACCAGTGAATCCGATACGCCCAGCATCTCGGCGACTTCCAATTGAGTCCCGCCGTCCGAGATCAGGTAGCAGAGCCACAAAACATTGATCATTCGGTCGTATTGTTTGGCTTTGCCGCGGACCGATTTGTTTAGCGTCTTTAAGAAATTATCTACAAAACCGGCGGCGGCCAGTTCCGCTTCATTACGAAGCACTCCTTCTTCGGGCGTCTCGCGGGTATCCTTAAATTCAAACGGCATCCGGTCGTCGTCGTCGCTGTCGGTTCCGCTTCCCACCGGGACAAGATGAATGTCCATGATCGGCAAACGCGACATTACAAACGAACGCAGCGAACGAACATCAACAGGCGAATCGATCGCCTTAAAAACACGAATAATCAGCTTTTCGAGTTCGGGATTACTGATGACGATCTGGGCATCGCCGGTGCAGCCGACCATGCGTGTGTCGCGTCCGAGAAATGAAACTGACTTAACACGCTCGTCCATTTCCTGAACGTCACGGCGTTCTTTTTTAAAGCTCCAATCTACGAGGCCGTAAAGCCTGTCCGCCAAACGTCGATGAACTTCGGGATGATCGATATTGTCGAACCGTTTAAATGCCTCGCTTGTCTGGATCAGTGTCGAAACTCGGCGAGCAAGGCGGTAGCTTTCGGGATATCGTTTGCGAAGCTCCGCCGTGAGCATGTTGGTCAGCTCGATCTGGCTTATCTCAGCCTCAACCTCGGAGTCGGACATCTCGGTGTCTATGTAATGCTGAAAACGGTCTTTCGAAAGCAGGGCGACAAAAAGTTCCTGCGTAAGATCTGTGTATGCGTTATGTTTGCCTTCCTCGACGAGAAAGCCGGCACGTTTCGACGCTCTTACCAAAGGGTGAGAGGAAACGATACGATGCAGCTCGATCCAGATCTGGTTTACGTCGGATGCTTTGAGGCTGTCGTTCCATTTGCCGACCTTTATTTGCCTGTGGTGGGCCGGTCTGGGCACGCGTTCCTTTGTTTTCAAATCATTCATAATTCCGTTTCCGATGTCAGTCGTCCTAAGCCAAGTCCGTCCTATTTACGTCAGCGAGCCACTGCGGACAATTCGGACTTGAATGCGCTGAGAAGCGCCATTTGGGATTTCGAATTAATACTTCGACTGATGAGAGTAATATTTGGTAGAAAGTATTTGGCGAGATCAACAGTCGAGCCTTGACGTCAATCCGATTGTCGGCAGTTGAGATGATTGCCTCTCACTACCTACATTACGATAGTAACAGGAATTCCAACAATATTCAATAAGTTTTTACGTTGTTAAAACCTTATTCGATCGTTGTCTAAATATTGTAAATAAGCAGGTTATGGTTTCAGGGAAATGTAGCAGCAAAGTGCATGAGACGGCAGATCAGAATGTGAATTCTGATTAATTGCTGTAGGCTCCTGCCTCTGTATTTTATTATCTTATATTCGCTAAGTTCTTTTTGGAACCAATCGGGCATTACAGATTTACATCAGATGTAACGAAGATATGTCTTCCCGCCTGCCCCGCGGCCCTGATTAGGACGATCTTGAAAAACAATTGTGTCCTATGATCTCAACAAAGATAATCGGTTTTTATAAAAACGAGGACTGTCCTTCGTCCAACGACCTGCTCGATTTTCAGAAGAATGATCTGACGAGTGAACTTCTCAACGAGGTCCTCGGCCATCTTGAGACGTGCGACTTCTGTTCAGCCGAAGCTGAATTTTATTCACATTACCCTCAGGAAGAAAATACGAACGAACCGGTAGAGATAGCCGGCATACCGGTTCCGCTCTTCGAACTTGCCGAGGCGTTACTAAAAAAACGCCATACCGATACGTCGTCGCTGGATGCTCTTCTAAAAGAAAAAGGCGGCATGATGCAGAAGTCCGTACGTTAGTAAGGACCTAACACTCAACCTGGAATGCACAGCCCTTACTAACGTGCGGGTTAAAGGATATACTCCGCAATCAAAAAAGTTCGATCTGCCCGTCAGCCGCCGCAACTCGCGGCTCGCCTTCGTTAAACATTATCCGCTCCCAAATCAGTGGCGAAACCAAACCCGCATCGCCAACCGCCATGAATCTGAGATTCAAAAGTACTAAATTTTCGTCGTTTGAACCTTCTATTGGAGTCGTCCCGTATATCACAACTCTCAAAATGCCCGGCTCCGCTGCATTCGTCGATGCCGTGTAACCGCGGCTGACAGTTCCCTTCATTTCAACCGGCAGAACAAGCGGCTGAATCACCGTCGGGTCATACCTGAGATTGAACTCATACGAGATTACACCTTTATTCGCTGCGCCCCGAACATTTACAGGGACAACGATCTCTTTTCCGGCTGCCGACGACAAATTTGGCAATTCAACAATCGCACTTTCCATCTCACTGCCACTGTCCTCCGCCGTCTTCAAACCGTCAACGGGCCTCGTTCCGGGACTGCCCCAATTTCCCGACACGTCTCCCATCAGCATCGCTGAGTAATTTTCACCTGTGACAGTCGAAGTAATCGATGGATAGTTTCTGCTTGCGGGTATGAATGTCCACTTGCTCGTCATCCCGTGCTGGAATGGGCTCGCGTTAACGAAACCGGAGATCAGTCCTGCGTCGTAGGAATTGACGACTCCGTTCCCGCTGACATCTGCGGCTGCCAATGCTCCGCCTGCTAATCGAATGAGGCCGAGAGAGTGCCGGCCGACCAGTGCGGCATCAAACGCAGATATGGATCCGCTTGTATCATCGTCTCTCGATGGTGCCACTGTGTATGACCCTGATCCAAATCCGGTGAGCGTAAACGCCCCGAGCAAATCGGTAGTTGAAGACACCGGAGGCGAACCAATTGTGCTGCGAATAAGCACGTTGGGAACACTACGGACAGCCGGCGGCCCGATCGCATTGCCGTAGGTAACAACTCCCGAGACTACAGGTAATGATCCGGTCGGTATATTTACACTTCCGTTTGTCGTTGACGCTGCGGGCTCGCCTTCATTAAACACGAATCCCGGATGAAAAATACTGCTCGGGTCCGTAAAATCAGCAAAGACAAGTGTGGTCGATTGGCCCGGCGATCCAACGACATTGAACCTGAGATTTATCAGAGTCCCCGAACCGGTCAATGATGCTCCCTGAAATGCCGAAATGACCAAATGTCCGGGATAGTTGGAATTAGGCGTGATCGCCATCGCGCTGCTTAACGTTCCGGCCTGGTCGAACGGGGTCGCCGCAGGCTGAACTATTGCGGGATCAAAATCGACATTCAGATCATAAGAAATTATTGCCTGTCCGGTGGTATTTCCGACATTTACCGGTATCACAAGAAGGCCCGGTGCCGCATTAACATTCGGCAGCGACACAGGAAGGCCAGACGGAGTGCCGGCAGGCGTTGCGGTCGCGGTTGGAGTATTCGTTGACGTTCGCGTCGGCGTATTTGTCGCTGTAGTACTTGGTGACGCGGTCGGCGTTAATGTCGATGTTGCACTCGGCGAAGCAGTTGGTGGTAATGTCGTTGTCGCACTTGGAGATGCCGTCGCTGTTCTTGTCGCTGTCGCACTTGGCGAGGCAGTCGGCGTAAGTGTAGATGTCGCACTCGGCGAAGCTGTAGGCGTAAATGTCGATGTCGCGCTTGGTGAAGCAGTCGGCGTAAATGTTGATGTCGCGCTTGGTGAAGCTGTCGGCGTCAATGTCGCTGTCGCACTTGGAGATGCCGTCGCTGTTCTTGTCGCTGTCGCACTCGGCGAAGCTGTAGGCGTAAATGTCGCTGTCGCACTCGGTGAAGCAGTCGGCGTCAAAGTTGATGTCGCACTCGGCGAAGCAGTCGGCGTCAATGTCGCTGTCGCACTTGGCGAGGCAGGCGGCGTAAGTGTAGATGTCGCACTCGGCGAAGCTGTAGGCGTAAATGTCGATGTCGCGCTTGGTGAAGCAGTCGGCGTAAATGTTGATGTCGCGCTGGGCGAAGCAGTCGGCGTCAAAGTTGATGTCGCACTCGGTGAAGCTGTCGGCGTGTTTGTCGCACCTCCAGTTGGCGTGTTTGAAGGCGAAGCGGTTGGCGTGTTTGTCGGTGTCCCTTCACCAAGTCCAACCTCTAAGGCACCTTTATCGCAGCCTCCTCCGACCGGACGAGCGAAACCTCGCTGATCGTTATTCACCGGATTGCCGCAGCCGTTTACTCCGATCGGGATCGTATTTCTGACCAATGTACTTGGAATTTGTGTTTGAGTCGGGCCGCCGTAATTTGCCAATGCAGACATGCCGGGATTGCCGCCGATCACGTCATGAGAGGCCGGCACAAAAGGCGCGTAGGAATTTTGGATATGGTTGTAATCACCTGAAGTCACTACTCCCTCGATATCGATCCCCACGCCCGATGGTGCTACATTGTCGGCAAAAACCGAATTTGATATCGTGGTATTTCCAAACGAATCCTGAAAAATGCCACCGCCCTCACGAGCCGCAATATTCGAAGTTATCGTTGAGAAATCTACAGTACAAGATGAGTGCGATCCCTCGCTGTGAATCCCGGCGCCGTCATGCGCGCTGTTTCCGTTTATGGTGGAATTTGTAACTTTAAGAAGTGCAGTTCCGCCCGATGTACTTATATTGACAACGCCTCCTCCGATGCTCATGCCCCCGGTCAGAGTGTTGCCGCTGATCGTCGAGTGATCGATATTTACAGTCGCGTTTTGATTAGAACTGAGAACATTGCCTATGCCGCCGCCCTGAGCATCATCAGCTGAGGAGCTGTTGTTGCTGACCGTGCTGTTGATAATGTCGAGCGTTGCAGAAGCCTGTGTCGAGGCAAGATTTCTGATGCCGCCAAAAAAACGGCTGGATGTGTTTCCGCTGACAGTGCTGTTCATAAGGGTTACGCGTGCCTGCTGGTTGTAGATGCCGCCGGCGTAACCGCTGTATGAAGCACTCAGTGTGTTCGAAAGATTGTTGTTGATCGTGCTGCCGGTTATCGTAACTTGTGCGTTGACGGCCCGAATGTAGACGCCGCCGCCGTAAGTATTGCTGACCGACGATTCCGCTTTATTCCCGGTCACTATGGTGTTAGCAATGCTGGCCGTCTGGCCTGCGACGGCGACGTTGTCCTCAGAATCGACAACGATCGCGCCTCCGGCCGCCGAGGTTTCCGACAACGCGCATCCGGCCTGATTATTGGTAAAGGTAGAGTTATTGACCGTGATCTTTGCCTTATTGACAGCAATTCCGCCACCGCGGCTTTCGGAAAAATTGTTCGTGACGGTCGAATCGTTTAGCGTAAAGTTTGCCGCTGCACCTTCGGCCCTGATGCCGCCGCCGCCAAGTGCTGTCGCGTGGCGATTAACTCCGTTCCTGATCGTGACGCCGCTGATCGTTACTGCGGTCCCGCCCGCGAGTATGTGAAAGACCCTTTCGTTGGCTGTTTGCGCGGCTGCATTAGCCTGAATTATCGTGGCCACTGCTCCTGCACCGTTTATCGTAATCGGAGAAGTAATATCAAAATCACCGCCGGCATTAGCATTTTCATTAGCTGCTGCCAAAGTTTCAGTGTAAGTTCCAGCGGGCAATGTAATAATATCCGCACCAGCCAATGCATTTGCCTCGGTAATTGCCGCTCTGAGCGTGCAGATACCATTACCCGCTGCCGTTTCACACACGCCGTTTCCCGGTGCAGCATCCTGAACATCATTTTGGTTGTTCACCACAAATGTTGCGGCGTTCGCATTCGACGAAAATACTGTTAACGCAAGGATCGTAATCGCGGCAAAAACTACCGCCAAAACGACCTGCATTGTTTCAAAACGGCAATCAAAAAATGAACCGAAGCAGAAATTTCGGAGCAAGGGAGAACGTGTCGCGGTGGCGAAATATTTCATGCAGATCAATCTCCGATTGCGTTACTACAAATACTCAAATGAGGCTCATCAGACCCCAGAGTGGAACTTGAAAGAGCAAAAAATATATCTGAGAACGTATTAGGGTAAGATTCTAAACCCTAATTCCGCTTTTTACAAGCAAATATTGAACGCTGTTGGCAGCACATTTTATGCCCGGTGGTTGTTGCCCGATGGAATGGCTGTAGGGAAAGGGCATTCCCGCCAACTTAAGCAGTAAATTACGCTCTCGTGCCCGTTTTATTAGTTTTTTTCGTCCGTGCCTTAAGGTCAAAAAAAGCCGCTTTGTTACCAGCGGCTTCGAGTTTGTTAACAAAAAACAGAGTCATTTTGCAGGAAACGTGTCCCTGCAAAACTCGGCATCCGACTTAATCGCGCAGATGATCTTCTTCAACTCAGCGATTTCTTTTTGTTGAGCTTCAATCTGAACCTGCTGTTCTTTGATCGCATTGATCGTAAGGACGCTGATCTGATCGTATTTGACGCCTTCGATATTGCCGTTTTCGTTGCGCGTGACAAGAAGTGGATCAATGAGTGCGACTTCCTCGGCGATCAGGCCAAGATCAGTTTCTTTTCGTTCCTTCCAGTCGAATGTTACGGGTTGTAGCCGTCTGACAAGGTTTAAGCCTGACTCAAATGGCCGGATATTTTCCTTATAACGACGGCTCGACGAACACGATGAAAGAACTGTGCCGTTGATGCACAATTGCGTCGCGCTGGCTGTCGTAAGCAAACCGATGGAAACCGTGGCTGTTCCACTCTGGCCAAGCTGGATGCGATTGCTTGCTGTAGCGGTGGCAAAAGATCCGATGGCCGTGGCGCCGGTCAGATTGGTGCCGACACTGGCACCATTGCCAATTGCAGTGTTTTGACTACCAGTAGTATTTGAGGTGCCAGCGTTGCCTACGAACGTATTGGCAGAGCCTGTTGTCGTTGCAAAACCAGACGTCCTGCCAAGGAACGTATTACTTATTCCATTGGTGTGCGAGAATCCGGCTTGCGAGCCGACGAATGTATTGCTGCTTCCGCCAGTAGTCGAAACTCCTGCCGAGTGGCCGATAAAGGTGTTCTGTGATCCTGTGTTTGCGTTACCGGCTTGAAAACCGAAAAACGAATTAAAATCACTGAATGTGTTTGCGAATCCTGCGCCTGAGCCAAAAAAAGTATTTCCGTCGGCGGTATTGTTGGAGCCTGCCTGATAACCGAAAAATGAATTGTTTGAGTTGGTTAAATTGGCACTTCCCGCACCATTACCAAAGTACGAATTGGAGCTGCCGGTCGTGATAGACTGACCGGCTCCAATGCCGGTAAAGGTATTGTTCGTACCACCGACGCCTAAAACACGACTTCCACCAATATTATATTGAGTCGTAGCATTGACGATGTTGCCCGTCAACGTACCGCCCGCAGTGCCGTTGCCGCTGATATTGAAGTTGCTCGTCGCTTGCGCTCCTGCGTTCTGGTTTTGAATGTAATTGCTGCTGTTTGGCAGAGGATTTCGGCTATCGGTCATGCGCGGGTCGGTCGTGACGACATATTGTCCGGCAGCAACGCCGCCGAGATTTAGCGCGTTTGTTGCGTTGTCGGCGTTGACATTTGTCAACCCTGACCCGCTGCCTGTAAAACTTCCGGCAAATGTGTTGTTTGCATTATTCATCGTATTGACGCCGGTGAAAAAATTAGGCGTGACAAAGGTTTGAAACGAGTTGCTCGGTGGCGAACTAAGTGTAAGCGACGCTCCGGCGGAATAGCCGCTGCCCGGATTTTGAACGGTCACGCTGGTCACAACTCCAGCCGTAATACTGGCCGTAAGGACCGCACCTGAGCCTGTCGGATCGTTTACCGTCACGGTAGGCGGCGTTGTATAACCCGCTCCGCCGTTGGTCACGTTCGCACTCGTGATAAATCCGCTGGTGACAGTAGCCGTTCCCGTCGCGGTCATCGCAGTGTTGGGTACGGTGAGCCGGGCAAGATTTGAACTGGTCGCGTCGGCGGCCGTGATCGAATAAGGCGAAGAGTTGACCGCTTGACGCGGCGACAGAGGCGTTAAGCCCGGCTGCCCCGTCAGCCTCACCCTGATCTCCAGATACCGCGAACCTCCCGGAAACGCCGAACCGAAATCCAGCTTTACCGTGAATATGCCATTTGCGACAGCTACCATGTTTTTCGGGATAGTCGGTCCGACCTGACTGCCGCCCGACAGCGAATCAAACAAAGCGAACTCAAAATCGTAATTACCGCTCGCCGGATTTCCCGCGTCCTTCAGGCTGCCCTGATATGTAAATTCAGTCGTCTGTGCAAACAACACCTGTCCAAAAATGCAAAAACACAGCATCAGCTGTGTGATAAATAGTCGCTTCGGTTTCATGAACTATCCTCCTTTGAGATCAACCTTGGTGAAATTTTGCAATTTGTGCAAATATACGCCCGTAAGTGCCTTAAGGTCAATAAGAAATAGTATGTCTGAAAAACCGAAACAGCTAGAAATCTGAAAATAGTTTGAAGGCGGATCGTGCGGAGGGTTTTTCCTGTTCTTTTAGAGGCCGTAGCATGGCTGAAACCCCGAAAATCACATCGTGTAAGCACCCACTGAAAGATATTCTAACTTGATGCACAAGATTTACAGGACGAATTGGCCAAGGTTTAAATCTTCAGGCCGTATCCTGTTTATACTGTTTGATTCAACGGTCGGAAAGTTGTGTCGTATTCGGAAAGTTGCGTCATATCGAGAAAACCCTGTCATATCGGGAAAATTGGTATTCCAATTCACGCCGCGATCTGCTACGGTGATGCGGGAATTGTTGTATGGCAATTTGGGATCTTTGACAACTTGTCCGTCAAACTTCAGTTTGACGGCTCGGCCAACAAACTGAAGTTTGTTGGACACAGGAGGCAAACTTTTTTTGAAAATTCGCGGGACACGGCCAAAATGCAACTGTAATCGTAATGTTTACAGCATTTAGCATGTCCCACAGGCATGTGGGACAGCAGTGGGACACTTGGGGCAAAAAATGGTCGGACAGTTGAGACTGTGTCTGGGCGATGATCGATGATTTCAGACCATTAGGTGAAGGGTAAACTCATTGTTTGCATCAATTACTAATTTTGTCTTACATTGTCTTACTTTTTTTCAAAATTGGCCAAACAAGGACAAAACAGCGCCGCAACTTCAACATAATCAGTAGCTTACACTGTCTGGCGAGTTGACCAGACAGCGCCAGACAGACCAAACAAAAAAAGCTCTGGGACAGTGGGACAGTTGGGACAGAGATATTGTTGCGGATTGGAGATGACCCATCAGGCTGCCTTTGCCAGCCGCCTCTCAGCTGCCGCAGATGTCGTCGATAGCTTCGCTGTATTTTTCGTCGATGACGTTGCGTTTGATCTTGAGGGTCGGCGTCATTTCGCCTTTGTCGATAGAGAATTCGCGTGGCAGTAAATAGACTCGTTTGACGCGTTCATAGTCGCTGAGTTCGCGGGTCAGGTCAACGGCGTCATTCTGGACGCGTTTAATGAACTGAGGATTGTCGGAAAGCTCTTCGCGAGTGCCGTCAGTCGGGATTCCGTCGGCTTTCATTGCGTCTTTCAAGGCTTCCCAATCCGGCACGATGAGTGCACCGACCTGCTTTCGGCCCGAACCGACAACGACGGCCTGCGAGACAAGCGGACTTTGTTTTAACAGGCTCTCGACCTGAAGCGGCGCGACGTATTTGCCGTTCGATAGCTTGAACAAGTCTTTGAGCCGGTCGGTGATAAAGAAATGGCCGTCTGTGTCCTCATAGCCGACATCGCCGGTGTGGTAAAAACCTTCGTCGTCGATGGCCTGTGCGGTCGATTCCGCGTTGTCGTAATAGCCGAGCATTACGTTACGACCGCGAACGAGCACTTCGTCGGAAGCTCCGATCTTCATCTCGATGCCGTCGAATGGAGTGCCAATAGAGCCGACCTTATTGTCTTCGGGCCGATTGGCGCAAGTGACGCAAGCCTCGGTCATACCGTAACCTTGCAGGATCGGAATTCCGGCTGCCCAAAATGCGTAGCTGAGCTTTTTCGAAAGCGGCGCTCCGCCCGATACAAAAAAACGCAGTCTGCCGCCGACGCCGTCACGCCATTTTGAGAATACAAGCCGATTGGCAACAGCGTGTTTGGCGGCCAGAACCGGTGAGATCGATTGATGCTTGTCTTTCGCATCCCAATAGTCTTGCCCGACGGCTAGGGCCCATACAAAAAGGCTCGTCTTCCATCCGCCGGCGGACATACCTTTTTTGACGATCTTGTGATAGACCTGTTCGAAAAGACGCGGCACCGCGGTCATGATAGTGGGCTTTACTTCTTTCAGGTGCGAAGCGATCTGGTCGAATGATGCACAGTAGTGAATAGAAACACCGTTTGCACAAAGCACATAAAAAACCGTCCGCTCAAATATGTGCGACAGCGGCAAAACCGCGAGGCTGCGATCGGTCGATCTGATCGGCAAACCCTTTGAAATGGCGACGATGTTCGAGACAAAATTCTCATGCGTAAGCATCACGCCCTTTGGTTCGCCGGTCGTGCCTGACGTATAGATTATCGTGGCGAGATTAGTGGTTTCGATCTCAGCAAGCGACCTTTCGAACAAGTCGGCATCGATCTTTGAAAATTCAACACCTCCCATTTCGATATCTTCGAGCGAGACCGCTCGGTTATTATTTTCGGGCAGGCCTTCGCGGTCGAAAAAGATCAGCTTTTCGAGCTGTTCAACACTTTGGATCGCGGCTTCGACATGTTTCCAGATCTTTTTACCGGAAATAAACAGCATCCGAGCGCCGGAATTTTCGAGGATAAACCTAACCTGCTCAACTGCTTGTGTCGTGTAGATCGGCACGTTGACCGCCCGCAATGAAAGAATTGCGAGATCGACGAGCGACCATTCTGGACGATTTTCCGAGATGATCGCAATGCGGTCGCCGGCCTTGACACCAATGGCGGCGAGGCCCGTCGCGATGCGTTTTACGCGTTCGATAACCTCGAGGCCATTAAGGTAATTCCACGCGTCGCCGATCTTAAATGCCAGCGCATCGCGCTTATCATGCCGCCGAAACGACTCGAAACAGAAATGCGGAATTGTTTGAGGTATATTTTCGAATCCTGTGAGATTGGCGGCTGTCATTTGTGACTAATTGTTACAAATGCGAAAGATCAAGTCCAATAATTGCTGTCGATCGAGCGGCTATCGCCGGCCTATTATTATTCAAAGCCATTCTGTCTGAGCCATTCCCAGGCGGAGCTAATAATGACGCCCAGATCCTGAAACTCAGGCTTCCATCCTAGCTCACGGCTGATCCTTTCGGACGAGGCGATCAATACTGCAGGGTCTCCCTGACGACGCCCGGTTATTGCTTCGGGAATAGATCGGCCAGTTACTTCACGGGCAGCGTCGATCACCTCACGGACCGTATAGCCTCTTCCTCCGCATCCCAGATTATATGCAGCAGCAACTCCATCCAGAGAATTGAGCGCGAGCACATGAGCATGTGCCAGATCGATCACATGAATATAATCCCGGACGCATGTCCCGTCGCGTGTAGGATAATCGTCGCCAAAAATATTTATATGCGGAAGGCGGCCGAGTGCGGCCTGCAAAACCATCGGGATTAAGTGCGTTTCCGGATCGTGCCTCTCACCGCAATTCTTGCTTGCTCCCGCCGCGTTGAAATACCTGAGGCTGACGTAACCAAGGCCGTGTTCCTCGTGATTCCTTCTTAACTCATTTTCAAATTGGAGCTTTGTTTCTCCGTATGGGTTCGTAGGCTCAAGCTTGTCCGTTTCAACGATCGGCTGCCGCTCAGCCTCGCCGTAAACCGCAGCAGTTGATGAAAATACTATCTTCTGCACCTTTGTCGCCCGCATCGCATCCAACAGCACCTTTCCGGCAACAACATTGTTATCGTAATATTTTTCTGGAAACAGCACAGATTCCGCTACTTGAGACGATCCGGCCATATGGATCACGGCCTCAATGTTGTTTTCTGTTAGTGTTTGTTCGACCAGTTGTTGATCTTTGATGTCGCCTTCGATCAGTCTTGCCAGATTATCAACAGAATCACGATGCCCTGTTGACAAATTGTCCAGAACTGCCACGCGGTGGCTGTTTTTTAACAACTCTTCAACGACAATGCTTCCGATATAGCCGGCTCCGCCGGTAACCAATACATTCATATTTCTTGCATACTTCGAGGAATCATTCAGTGCAGTTTAACAATTCTTTTGATGTGCGAGAATAGAGCAATATGATAAATCACATAGATATAGATGCTACTGTATCTTGTCGGTTCCGCCCAGTCACTATCCCATTTGATTGATACAATAGTGTCGTTTTAACCCATGCAAACCGAAAAAAAGATGTTATAATTACGTTTCCTTTCAATTAAATGAGTAAATACGGGATATTCGGGAATTTTTTTTCGTATAAAACGCTGAATTGGAAGTATTATCTTTTAGGTTAAGAATAAGACCGTTTAATTTTTGAATGCCTGTACACAGGTTTCCCTTTACGGGGTTGCTATGACGCACTTGAGTGTCTCGTAACGGGCTGATGTGCGCAAACCAGATGACACAAAAAGCAGAAGAACAGAGATCCGATCCGACCGAAGTACTTATCGTCCAGTCGCTTGCCAAATTGGACGGCAAAGCTCTCGGTATTGCAATTGGGCTATTACTTGGTGTTGGGATCTTCGCGGCTACCAATTTCCTCATCCTCAAAGGCGGCCATATCGTTGGCCCCAATCTGGCGCTTTTGAGCCAGTTCTTTATCGGATATGAGGTTACTTTTACCGGAAGCCTGATCGGAATGGTCTACGGTATAATGGCGGGTTTTATTATGGGCTGGCTTATAGCTGCAATCCGAAACTTTGTGGTCACAATATATATGCACATGTTCAAGTTAAAAGGCAGCCTCTCAGCTGTAAACGATTATATCGATAACCCCTAAAATCAGATGTCCGATCAAACTCACAAAACTAAGACTAAAAAGAAAGTTGTAATCATCGGAGCAGGGCCAGCCGGCCTGACTGCTGCATACGAGCTTTGCAAAGAAGGCGTGCCGTCGGTCGTCCTCGAAAAGGATGACGTGGTCGGCGGTATTTCACGCACCGTCAACTATAAAGGATATCTATTCGATATTGGCGGACACCGGTTTTTTACCAAGGTAAAGGCTGTCGATGACATGTGGCGCGAGGTGCTCGGTGAAAAAAAATTCCTGCGCCGCTCGCGTTTGTCACGGATCTATTACAATAAGAAATTTTTCTTTTACCCGCTAAAGGCGACCAATGCTTTGCTGGGGCTGGGTTTGTGGAACTGCTTTATGATGGTTGCCAGCTACGCCAAGGCCCAGATGTTTCCGGCAAAAACGGAGAAATCATTTGAGGACTGGATATGCAATCGTTTTGGACGACGGCTGTTCGAGACATTTTTCAAGACCTATACTGAAAAAGTATGGGGGCTGCCCTGCAATGAGATATCAGCCGACTGGGCGGCACAACGTATCAAAGGTTTATCGCTGATCGCTACGATAAAGAATGCTCTGCTCTCCAGCCAGCCTAAAGAAAAAGGCGATGTGATCAAAACGCTTATAGACGCTTTTGACTATCCCGAAAAGGGGCCGGGCATGATGTGGGAAATGGTCGCTGAGTCCATACAGAAACGAGAAAGCGAATTGAAAATGAAGACCGAAGTTTCAAAGATCTTTTGGGAATCGGGAAAAGTTACTGCCCTTGAGATCGAAGCTGACGGTAAAAAGGAACTGGTTGACGGGACCGATTTTATCAGCAGCATGCCGATGCAGGAATTGGTAAGAAAAATGGAACCGACGCCTCCGCCGGAAGTGCAAGCCGCAGCAGATAAATTGGGATATAGGGATTTCCTGACCGTATCGCTGGTTGTCAACAAAGCTGATCTCTTTCAAGACAACTGGATATATATTCATGATCCTGATGTAAAGGTCGGCCGCATCCAGAACTTTAAGAACTGGAGCCCAAGCATGGTTCCCGACCCAAATAAGACTTGCTTAGGATTGGAATATTTCTGCTTTGAGGGCGACGGGTTGTGGACTATGAAGGATGCCGATTTGGTCGCTCTCGGCACTAAGGAGCTGGGAATCCTCGGGCTTGTCGATACAAAGGACGTCGAGGACGGGGCTGTGGTAAGAATGCCAAAGGCCTATCCCGTCTATGATGGCAGCTATGTCACCGCCGTCGATACTATCCGTGAGTTCTTAGCCGGAATGCCGAATTTACACCTTGTCGGAAGAAACGGCATGCATAAATACAATAATCAGGACCACTCGATGCTTACGGCAATGCTTTCCGTTAAAAATATTCTCGGCGCAAATTATGACGTCTGGGATGTAAATGTGGATAATGAATATCATGAGGAAATAAAGGGTCAAGGTGAACGCGATCTCGCCCTTTTAGGTTCCACTCAGCCTTTGGTTCCAAAACGAATTGCATAGAACTATGCCGACACACGATCAGGTTAATTTGCCGTATCCGCCCGACGGCGATTACTCCGAGCACAAAACAAATATTTCTGAAGAAGAGCAGATCCGCAGATCCGTTGTAAGGTTAAACGGCCACATTCTGGGCTTTGTCCTGGCTGTGATTGCGGCATTGATCATTTTTATTGCCACAAACTGGCTCGTTCTCAAAGGTGGCGAAGTCGTTGGCCCCCATATGGGATTGATCGATCAATTCTTGATCGGATATTCGGTCACATTTACCGGGAGCCTCATAGGTGCCGCGTATGCATTCGTTATCGGATACGTTAGCGGATTATTCGTTGCAGCCGTCTACAACCGGGTGATCTCATTTCGATCACGCTGATATAGCCGGCGTGAAAATATTTGACATTGTATGAAGATTGGTGTTGACGCCAGTTGTTGGGGCAATAAACGAGGCTTTGGAAGATTCACACGAGAACTCCTGGAAGCGTTAGTAGAGATCGACGAAGAAAATGATTATCTTTTCTTTATCGACAGCGAAACCAACAATGCCGATGATATGCCCGAGCGGGTTCAGAGAGTATCTGCAAAAACCTCTGAATCTCAGGTAGAAGCTGCCGCGGCTGACGGTCGTCGTTCCTTAACAGATATATGGGCGATGAGCCGTGAGGTTTACAAGCATCAGCTCGACATTTTTTTCTTCCCGGCAGTCTATTCATATTTTCCGATACTGAATCGAACAAAAATCGTATTGACGCTTCATGATGTGATCGCGGATCATCATCCTTCGCTTATTTTTCCAAACTCAAAATCGAAGTATCTTTGGAAATTAAAACAAAGAGTGGCGATAAACCAAGCCGACATGGTAGCGACAGTTTCGGAATATTCCAAGAAGGAAATAGTTAAATACTTTCGCCTGCCCGAATCGAAAATACGACTTATCTCGGAGGCTGCTCGTCCGGTATTTAAGGTGCTTCCAACAAATAATGGCTTTGTGTCTATGCTCGAAAAACACGGGCTGCGCAGCGACGAGCGTTTCTTGCTATACGTCGGCGGAATTAGCCCTCACAAGAATCTAAATACCCTGATCGATGCGTTTAAACAGATCGCCGACTCAGATGCCGACGATCTGCTCAAGTTAGTTCTGGTCGGCGATTACAAGGATGATCCGTTTTTCTCGGCGTATCCAAGTTTAAAGGCAAAGGTGTCCGATCTCGAACTGGAAGATAATGTGATTTTTACGGGTTTCATTCCGGACGAAGACCTGGCCTATCTCTATAATGCCGCTGCGCTTCTGGTCTTTCCCTCATTGGAGGAAGGTTTCGGACTGCCTGCGATCGAGGCGATGGCGTGCGGAACTCCAGTTGCGGCAAGTAAAACAGGATCACTGCCCGAAGTCTTGGGAAGCGTAGGACGTTATTTTGATCCATTGAATTCTAAAGAGATGGCCGCTGTCATACTCAGTGTGCTCAATGATGAATCCACTCGACAAAAAATGAAAACTGACGGGTTGG
>JANMDA010000012.1:0-5342 GCA_031376085.1 Chloracidobacterium sp. | reverse complement strand
GATATGGCCGAGCAATGTAAGGCAAAAAACAAGTCTGCTTATTACAACTGGCGATCTGCGGCCTATCCCCGACAATTTCCGTTTGACTATTTC
This sequence comes from Chloracidobacterium sp., assembly GCA_031376085.1. GTDB lineage: Bacteria > Acidobacteriota > Blastocatellia > Pyrinomonadales > Pyrinomonadaceae > OLB17. The sequence continues at coordinate 5,249 of JANMDA010000012.1, read as the reverse complement.
ACCTTATCCGGTCAATTCCCAAACGCCGCTGGCGGGAATCAAATCCTGTAACTATCTTGAAAAATTGCTGGCCTCTGACGAAGCGAACAATCGCGGTTTTTACGAGGCTATCCAGGTGAATGAACGCGGTGAGATAACTTCGGCGGCGATGGCGAATCTGTTTTGGTTGAAAGGCAATACGCTTTACACACCGAGCCTCAAAACCGGCTGCCTGCCGGGAACAACGCGAGAATTTATTTTGGAAAATATAGAGTGCCGTGAGGTTAAAGAGACTATAGATGAACTGAAATCAGCGGATGCGATATTTTTGACGTCAGCCGGACTTGGCGTGGTGCAGGTAGGTGAATTCGAATCCAGAAAGCTAGCGCCGGTAGATCATGCGATCCTCGATCTATTACCAAAAAGAAGTGAGCCACGAAAAAACACGAAATAGCACGAAAGAAATTCGTGTCCATTTCGTGTTTTTTCGTGGCTAAAAATTTCTTAACCGGCGGTTTCGAAAAGTGCGAGGATCTGCTTGCCCTCAATGGAACGCGGATCGATGGTGCGCAAGTGTTTTTGGCCCTGCATTTCCCATATCGCCGTTACGGATCCTTCTTTTTCGACTGCCTGATACGAAACGTCCTCGGGCGTTGCCGGTTCTTCTGTCACTGGCGCTGTGGGGGCCGCAGGCGTTTCTACTGCCGCTTCTTTTACTTCCTGAGCACCGCTTTGAGCTTCTACCAATGCCTCGGCGGCCTGAACTGCTTCATCTGACATTTAGATCTAAGTTCTCCTCAAATAATACTGTTGCAGAATAGTGAATTCTCACACATTCGTCTCGAATTGTCGAGCCTAAACATCGCTTCGTTCTTTCAATTCAAGCTCGTAGACTCACTATTTCGCGAAAATTCCCGGTAGGAAAGTTCGCGTTTGATAATTAACAGCCAGCCCATTGCGGTCCAGAAAAGTATGCGGCCCTTGCGGATGATGGCGAGGGTTACGGCTACACCGGCTGCGAGAGCGAGGGTATCGCCGATAAATTGAGAACCGGCTTCGTCAACGCCGATCACAAAAGGTATAAGCTTAAAGATGACAGTTATCAGCCGGCTGACCGATTCGAGCAGGAAGGCGCTGAGCAAACTCGGAAAGGAATCGGTCAACCGGCTGAGAATGTACCAAACCTCGCTGACGCCTAAGACAAAATAAGTTGCCTCGAGCAGGCAGATCGGCAGAAAACGTTTTGGATAATGACGGTAAAATCCGTAGAGCAGCTCTTCGAAACGGCGAACGTGATGCCTGCCGGTTTCCAAAATAGATGTAAAAAAGCCTTTCTCGTAAATCCAGTTACATATCCAACTGGCAAAATGCCATTGCCTGATGATCATCAAAAATCCCAGCACGATCAGGATACTGACCGAAAGAATCAAAAAATTGATCGCCAGAACAAAGCTTTCGTCAATGGCAAAGCCTCTGAGCAGAATAACTCCGCCGATGATCAAAAATACGCTCGTTGCAAGACTGTAAAAAAGATTTTCGGTTGCGATCGAAGAGAGTCCCGCGACCAGCGGAATGCGGTTTCTCACGGCCACAGCCTTTGCTGTGCCACTCGCTAAAATGCCCAGCGGGATTGTGCTGCTCATTGCTTCGCCGATCACGACGGCAGGCAGTGTGTCTTTAATGCTGAGCGAATACGGCCCGTGAACGCAGAGTTTCCACGCATACGCTCGGAGGCATATCTTAATGAAGTGAATGCCGATGACCACGGCGACTCCGGTGATGCCAACCTTTACCACTCCACCGTAGATCTTATGAACACCAACCGAATAAACAAGATACGAAAATAGGCCAATGCCAATAATAGTCAGCAAAGCAGCCGCTATTTTTAACCGATTGATATGTTTGTTAGGATTTTGATGCGTTTCGATTGCCGGATACCTGCTTTGCCTTTGCTCAATAGCTTGATTAAAATATTATTTTATCAAAATCTGTTCAACAAACTGTTTTTGAGGGATTAATTATGAGTACAGCAGCTGGAACCGCATTATCAAACGCCGGTTTGACCGTTTTGTCCGAAGAAGAAGACTTGTTCCGGGCATCTGTCCGCGAATTTGCCGAAGGCGCGGTTCGCCCCAAGGTCGAAGCGATGGAACACGCCGGAAAACTTGACGCCGACCTAATCAAACAATGTTTCGAATTAGGACTGATGGCGATCGAATCGCCGGAGGAATACGGCGGAGCTGGCTCGACGATCTTTAATGCGATACTCGCGATCGAGGAGCTTGCGCGTGTCGATGCTTCCGTTTCGGTCTTTGTCGATGTTCACAACACGCTCGTCACCAATGCTTTTATGCGTTGGGCAAATGACGAACAGAAGAAAAAATACATGCCGCTGCTTGCCACTGGCAAAGTCGGCGCTTATGCATTGTCCGAGGCTGGTTCAGGTTCCGATGCCTTTGCGTTGAAAACTCGCGCGACTGAAAAAAGTGATCATTATGAGCTGAACGGCCAAAAACTTTGGATCACAAACGGTAACGAGGCCGAGATTTTTGTGTTGTTTGCGACAGTTGATCCCGAAGCAGGATATAAGGGCATCACAGCATTTATTGTCGAAAAAAACTTCGAAGGGTTTGCTGTTGGAAAGAAGGAAGACAAGCTGGGCATTCGAGCCTCTTCTACTACAGAACTAATTCTCGACAACTGTAAAGTGCCTAAAGAGAATGTGTTAGGCGAGGTTGGCAAAGGCTACAAAGTCTCTATCGAAACGCTTAACGAAGGCCGCATCGGCATCGGCGCCCAAATGCTCGGCATCGCCCAGGGAGCTTATGAATGTGCGCTCAAATACACAAAGGAACGCGAACAATTTGGTCAGCCGATCAATAATTTTCAGGCCGTGCAATTCCAGCTTGCCGAAATGGCCGTAGAGATCGAAGCTACGCGTCTTCTGGTTTACAACGCTGCCCGGCTCAAGGATGCCGGAAAGCCATTCCTAAAAGAGGCCGCCATCGCCAAGCTCTTTTCGTCACGCTGTGCCGAACGCGTCTCATCCAAAGCGATCGAACTCTACGGCGGCTACGGCTATGTCAAAGATTACCCCGTAGAAAAATTCTGGCGCGACAGCAAAATCGGCGCGATCTACGAAGGCACATCGAATATGCAGCTTCAGACTATCGCGAAACTCATCATGAGCGGGAAATAAGTATATTTTCTTCAGTTCTATCCGCGTTCATTTGCGTTGATCTGCGGCTAAAATTTATGTCTGACATTTCGATCCGACAAGCCAACCCCGACGACGCCAAACTTCTTACTGATCTTTCCTACACGACATTCTGGGATGCCTTTGCCCATCATCCTAAAAATGCGCCGGATGACCTCGCTCATTATATGCGTCAAGCTTTCAATATCGACCAGATCGCTGCCGAATTGGCTGACTCAACCTCGATATTTCTTATTGCGGAAATAGACGGCAAAGCGGCGGGTTATGCAAAGCTGATCGTAGATAGCATAGAGCAGGGCATCATCGCCGAGCGGCCCATTGAACTTTCACGTTTGTATTCGCATCAGGAATATCTCGGCAAAGGTGTCGGGCAAAATCTGATGGAGGCGTGTTTCGAACGTGCCCGAAACGACGGTCATGACGTTATGTGGCTGGGCGTCTGGGAGTACAACCCGCGTGCGCAGCGGTTTTACGAAAAGAATGGATTTAGTGTTGTCGGGCGTCACACCTTTCAACTAGGCTCCGATCCGCAGACCGATCTCCTGATGCAGAAAGAAATTTAGCCACAGAGAATACAGAGAGCAACTAATGAATTTTTTCACACATACTCAGTGAAATCTGTGTTCATTCTTGCCTATTTTCTGTAAATGCATTATTGTTGCATTTGTGCGACAAATTACAAATCCGCCTAATCCCTATAATAAATACTCAGCTGAATATGTCGGCGAGCCGCCGACGACAAAGCTTGAGATCTTTGAAGAAACCGCGACAAAGAAAATGATCACAAAGGCTTTTTCTTCCGATTGGGAAGGCGGCTGGCGTTACACGGTCAATTGCTATCGCGGATGCGTACACGGCTGCACATATTGCTTTGCAAGGCAATATCATGAGTATCTTGGTTATGGCGCTGGAACGGATTTCGAGACCAAGATCGTTGTAAAGCCAAATGCTCCAATATTATTAAGACAGGAACTAAAAAAAACACATGACAAAATGCCGCATATCGATTTTTCCTTCGCTACCGACCCGTATCTTCCTCTTGAGGCGGAATACGAGCTTACCCGCAAATGCCTCGAAGTTTGTGCAGATTTTCAGGTTCCGGTCGGTGTAATTACAAAAGCGCCACTTGTGACGCGTGACATTGATATTCTCAAGAAATTAAAAAAGGTCACAGTATTTTTCTCGCTGCCGTTTCTGACAAAAGAAAAATCAAATCCGTTCGAGCCTTACACGCCTGTTCCTGAAGCGCGGTTTCGTGCAATGCAGCAGATCGCCGAAGCTGGCATTACAGTCGGCATCGGCATAGCCCCTGTCATTCCGGGTTACAACGAATCGGACATTCCCGGCTTGCTTGAACGAGCAAAGGAAGCCGGTGCGACGAGGGCCTTTATGTCGATGCTGCATCTCGACACTGATTCGATCGAGGATTATTTTGTTCAAAAGATGCAAGAGCGGCTGTCTCCAACCCGCGTTACCAAGATCATCAACACCATAAAAAGAGAACGCGGCGGCACACTCCGACATCTCACTTACAAAGACCGCAGCGTAGGTAAAACCGAGCAGTGGGATGTCACGACAAAACTCTTCGAGTTTCACGCTCGTCGTCTAGGGTTTAATCAACGCGAAATAATTATCGAGCCTGAAACGAGTGTTACGCAGATTCCGATACAACAGAAACTTTTTTAACGCAAAGACGCAAAGGTGCAAAGTCGCAAAGAGACCGATGGTTAAGAACTTTGCGGCTTCGCGTCTTTGCGTTTAAACTCTTATCAGTATGCAAAATCGTATCGAAGTCTTTCGCCAGATGCTCGACGCCGAGCCGGATAACACAATGGTCATGTTTGGCCTCGCCAAGGAATACGAAAAGCTCGGACAGCATTCCGACGTGATCGATCTGCTCGAAGATTATCTCGCCAATGCAGATGACGAGGGCAATGCGTATGGAGTTTTAGCAAATGCCTATGCTCTATCCGGCAACCGCGAAAAAGCCATCGAGACCTACAAAAAAGGCATCGACGTATCGATGTCACATGGCCATCCATCGATGGCGAAT
>JANMDA010000002.1:0-2689 GCA_031376085.1 Chloracidobacterium sp. | reverse complement strand
TCTACTGATGCTTTGTCAGAAACGTCCGATACGACTCGAATTGTGCGGCGGCCTTTTGCCTCGATCTCAATGGCTGCGGCTTCGACCTGTTCCTGACGCCGTGAGGAGCAAATAACTTCAGCACCGGCTTCGGCAAGGCCGTGGGCGATCGCACGCCCAATGCCCGACGTGCCGCCAATTACAACGGCAACGCGGCCGCTCAGATCTAATTTGGAATAGCTCATAAACAAAAGGAATCAGAAATTGGGCAACAATCTTTTGTTACAAAGGTATGACCATTTGGCTCGTATTACGCTAGTTTGAAACACCCTAAACAACTTTGTCAATTACGTGAAAGGTTCATCATTGCCTATACTTATTCATACATAATGCGGAATCTGAACGTGTTTCTGACTATTTCACAATATCATACTTGATTTTAATTGGTTTAACCAATTACAATGTAAATCTAAGGGTATTAAAGTGCAAATTTCCGCTAAAAAGATAGTAGACCGTCGAACGGCGGGAAACAACATTTGGCTAAGCTTTTCCGGCTCTGGCGAAGACATCTCTCCCAATAAAGAGGACTTCAACTATACGGTTCTAGAGACAGAAGACGCGGTTGGAAAGGCAATGTTCGACGAGCTCGTCGCTTATGCTGAAAGCACAACAGGCGATATCACGATCGTGCTACTCGGTGGACGCGGAGCGCAGGCAATGTATCGAATTATCAAAGAGCTTGCTGTGACCGGTGAAATAGACGGTTTGCTTGGGCGGCTGAATGTTTTCACTCAGGACGCCCTTGCTCCGATGAGAATGTGTAACGGCCTGAGCTTTGTTCGCGATTTTGAGCGTCTGCTGGGACCTGTATTTTTCTCAAAGATCAAGAGTTTTACGCCAATGCTGACCGAGACCGGCGATCTCGAAGGTGCACTGACAGGTTATCTCGAAAAACTTGATGCGCTCGGCTGCATCGACATATTTTTTATGGGCTTTGGCCCTGAGGCCGAGGCGGCATCACATCTTTGCTACATCAAACCCAACTGTGGGGCGCAGTTTGGCGATTACGCCGGGATCATACCGATAAGCTCGACCATTTTGGAGCATCATATTTCAAAATTTAAGGTCGGCGGCAGTGATATCAGCAGCGAAGACGAAGCGGAATGCCGCAATGCGTCCTATATTCTTACGCTCGGTCCGGCCGCGATCCTGAGTGCAAAGCTGATAGTTCAATCGATAGTCGATGCATCGACCGCCCTGGGAAAAAAGCCGAGTTTTCGGCGCTTGATCGATACGAAACTCTCGACCGACGCCATTGAGCTGCAGAGGCAGTGTGATGAGAATCCCGGTCTGCTCATGCGCCTTCATGGAAATGCGCGGACATACGTTTTACCTGACCTGTTAGCCTGATATTTATGCCGGACACATACACAGAAAAAGCCGCCGTTATTAGCGACTACGCGATCATCGTCAATCCTGACGACAACGTCGCGGTCGTTAAGAACCAGACCGAAGACGGCCTCACGGTCATGCTTCCGGCTGGCGATCTGGTCACGGTCCCAAAGGCGGTTCCGCCGGGCCACCGGTTTGCCACGAGCGAGATACCGGCCGGCGAATTTGTGCGGCAATATGGTCAACCTATCGGCACTTCGCTCGGTATCGAAAAGGGAGAGTGGGTAACACACGACAACATGTCGGATGACGTTCCGGTCGTGCGCGATTTGACCGAAGATCTGCATACGCCTGCGCCCGATTATTTTTCACCGGATGAGGTCGAGACCTTTATGGGGTTTCGCCGCCCGGATGGACGCGTCGGGACGCGAAATTTTGTGCTGATCGTGCCGACATCGATGTGTGCTAGCCACGAGGCGACGCAGATCTCGATGATGGCCGAATTTATTCATTACAGTCGCGAAAAATTTCCAAACGTGGACGGCGTCGTCGCCATTCCGCATAACAAAGGTTGCGGCTGCCAGGACGGCTCAAACCTCGACGTAATGATGCGCACTCTGGCAAATTACGCCGATCATCCAAATGTCGGCGGCGTTATCCTGATCGATCTCGGCTGCGAAAAGACAAATATGACATTTGTCGAAAAATATCTGACCGATCGCGACAAGCCGATTCAAAAGCCAATTTTCAAGATCGGCATACAGGATGTCGGCGGCACGCAGTCCGCGATCGAGATCGGCCTAAAAGAGGTCGAGAAAATGCTTCCCGAGGTCAACGAATGTGTCCGCGAAGAGTTTCCTGTCAGCGAACTCGTTCTCGGTGTAAAATGCGGCAGTTCGGATGGTTTTTCCGGTATTTCGGCTAATCCAAGCCTCGGCTATTGCTCCGATCTGCTCGTTCGTAGCGGCGGCACGGTTTTGCTCACCGAGGTGCCCGAATTTTGCGGAGCCGAGCACATACTTGCAAACCGGGCAAAGAATTCGGAGATCGGCCGAAAGATCTACGGCCTCGTCGATTGGTATAAGGAATATGCGTCAAAATTTGGCGGCGTTCTCGGTCAAAACCCAAGCACTGGAAATAAAGCTGGCGGCCTATTGAACATTACGATCAAATCGCTCGGTGCTATCGTCAAGGCCGGAACGACCAGGATCGAAGACTGTGTTGAGTATGCAGAAACACCAACTCAACGTGGCGTAAATCTGATGCAGGGACCGGGATACGATCAAGAGTCAACGCCCGGCCTCGTTGCTGCCGGAGC
>JANMDA010000444.1:0-3681 GCA_031376085.1 Chloracidobacterium sp. | reverse complement strand
AGCCCAGACGATCGTTGGAACTGCAAATAGAAGTCCGATCTCTACATTTGAATCGAACATCCGCGGAACGTGGTGTCTCCTGGAAGCAGTTCGTCGATCTGAGTTGATAAAACAGGTCGTGGTTGCTTCGTCTGACAAAGCTTATGGCTCACACGACAAGCTTCCATATCATGAAGACGCTCCCTTACAAGGAAGGCATCCATACGACGTCAGTAAATCCTGCGCCGACCTGATCTCGCAAAGTTACGCACACACATTTAATTTGCCGGTGTGCATCACCCGATGCGGAAATCTCTTTGGCGGCGGCGATCTTAACTGGAACAGGCTTATTCCAGGCACAATACGTTCGGTAATGCGCGATGAATCACCAATTATTCGCAGCGACGGCACTTACATCCGCGATTACTTCTATGTCGAAGACGCTGCCCTTGCGTATATGATGCTGGCCGAAAAAATGGGGGAAGACCCTAAGATTTGCGGCGAAGCATTCAATTTTAGCAATGAGATACAAATGAATGTCCTTGATGTAACATTGCAAATACTGAGTTTAATGGACCGCGAGGACTTGCAGCCGACGATACTAAACCAAGCAGGCAATGAGATACAGCATCAATATCTAAGCGCCGAAAAGGCACGCACCGTTCTTGGCTGGAAGCCTGAATTTACTCTCGATGACGGATTGAAACGCACGATCGGCTGGTATCAGAGTTTCTTCGCCAAAAAATCATAAAACAATGTCGAATCCGGCTAACACGCGAATACTCGTAACGGGAGGCACCGGATTTATTGGCCGATATGTCGTTGATCTTTTCTTGGCAGACGGATTTGATCCGTTAATTACAACATTTAACGGAACCAGGCCAAAAGCTGAACTATTACCGCCAAATACAGATATTGTCGACATTGATCTGACCAATGTCGAACAGGTAAATGACCTTGTCCAAAATTATAAGCCGCAAATCGTACTACATCTTGCCGGTGTCACCGGAAATATCGATCCTACGGGAAAAATATACGATGAAGTAAACTTTAAGGGAACCGTCAACCTCCTCCAAGCTCTTAAAAACATTGCGGTTTCACGCGTAATAATGCTCGGCACTGCCGCTGAATATGGCGGCCAGCCAACGCCGTTTCGCGAAGACATGCCCGCTCGGCCTGTCTCTCACTACGCTATCTCGAAGGCCAAGGCCAATCAGTATGCCCTGAACATGCACGCCGCGAACGGTTTTCCGGTTACGATACTTCGCGTGTTTACTGCCTATGGTTACAGTCAACCGGATAATATGTTTTTGCCTCAACTAGTTACACATGGCATACTCAACAAACACTTTAAGATGTCCGATGGACTCCAAAAGCGAGATTTTGTTTTTATTGAGGATGTTGCAGCAGCGATAAAGGCATCGATGACTGCCGAAAATGCCGTTGGACGCATAATCAACATCGCTGACGGGCAAGGCAGTGCTTTGCGGGATGTGGCGCGAAAGGTTTGGGAGATATGCGGTGCTGATGAAGAACTTTTGCATATTGGGGCACATGAGAAATCCGGCGATGACATCTTTGATACGGAAGCAGATATTTCATTGGCTGCGGAGATTCTCAATTGGCGTCCGGGCCCTGGTATTTTGAGCGAGAGAGATGATTTTTCCAGACTCAAAACAACTATCCTCAAAATGAAAAACAAGCTTACATCTTTCACCGGCAGATGAATCAACCCATCAACAAGCAGACGAGCAAGAGCATCTTCCGAAACGTGATCTACGGGTCGCTGACATGGATATTGCCGCTTGGTCTGAGCTTTATCGCGACACCCATCATTGTCCGCTCGCTGGGCAACAGTGATTACGGAATTTATGCGTTGGTGCTGGGCTTTATCAGCTACTCGTTCACATTTAATTTCGGACGTGCGATCACAAAATACATTGCCGAATATCGTGTAACCGGCGAAACGGAAAAAATTCGCGATGTCATTTCTGCGAGCTTTTTTCTTAATATCGTGATCGGGTTAGCCGGCGTTTTCGTGATGTGCATGTTAGCAACCTGGCTTGTCCGCGCCGTGTTTAACATCGCGCCGGAAGCACAGGACAAAACAATTACCGCGATCTACATTGCATCCGGAATTATTTTTCTCTGGATGCTTAGCCAGGTTTTTACGTCCGTGCTGCAGGGAATTCAAAGATTCGATGTCTATTCCAAGATATTCACGGCCAATAGTTTTGTTTTGACTCTGGGCAACTTAGCCCTGGCATATTTCGGGTTTGGCTTGCTCACTCTGCTCACATGGAACATAGCCGTCCTGTCTATTTTCTTTATTGTCTTCGGATATGCCGCAAAAAGCCTGTTGCCGGAGTTTGGAATCTCTTTTTATTTTAAACGTGAAACGCTGAAACTTGTTATGCGATACAGCTCGGCGATCGTTGCGACACAGTTGCTCGCCAACATGCTGCTGCTGTTCGAACGCGGGTGGATAACGCACCGGCTCGGCACCGAAAGCCTGACTTACTATGTCGTTCCGATGTCTCTCGGTTTGTATTTGCATGGCTTTGTCGCAAGCCTGGTGCAGGTTGTTTTTCCCCTAGCCAGCGAGTTGAAAAACGAACCTGAAAAGCTGTTGCGTCTATATTCAAAGGCAACCAAAGTAGTTTGCTTGCTAGTCGTTTTTGTCGTTGTAAGCGTATCGGTCGAAAGCACGCTCTTTTTGCGTCTTTGGATGGGCGAGGCTTTTGCCGCAAACTCAGCCAGCATGCTTGTCCTGCACATCACATGTTTCGGGCTCATAGCAATAATGTCTGTTGCATGGCAAATGACCGAAGGTTTGGGCTTTCCACATTTCAATGCCATAGCAACAGGAATTTGCACAACGATCGGGATTTTGCTGATGATCCTGCTTTCGAGTGATCTTGGAAATTATGGCGTGGCGATTGGCCGTCTTTCAGGTTTTACATTCGTATTCTTCTCTATTTTTGTTGTCGAGAAAATCTTTTTTAAGAAAGTGCAGTTGCGGTTTTGGATGGCGCTTACAGGCAATCTGGCGCTTGCAGCGATCACTGCCGCCGCTGTTGAATATTTCGTTTCCTCATCACTGTCATCAAACTGGCCAGCTCTAATACTAGCCGTTTTTGCAGGCGGTCTAGTCTATTGTATGATCTTGTGGTTTCTAAATTTTGTAACGGAAGACGACAAATTGTTATTCAAAAGAATATTCAACAGCTAATTACAGAATCACCATGTGGCTACCGACATAAATCCGGTATTTTTCTTTTATCGAAATTGCGCGGAAGGCATAGAACATTTGCACCTATATCGTCAGGTTCAAAACCTGCTATTTGTCGAAGAGAGAAATGCGTCTCGTCAATCGCATAGAAATCATAATCTGCATTTGCACGAATATATTCGATCAAGTCGTTCGGTAGATAGCCAAAGCCTTGGGTAGTAGCCAACGCCATTTCAATTTCAAAAATAGGCAATCGATCCTGTTGAAATATCTTTGACGCACCTTGCAAAGCCATTAATTCTGCTCCTTCGACGTCCATTTTAACCAAATGAATATTGTCAATTTTGTGGCTGGAAAGATACGAATCAAGCGTCGTCATCTTGCTTGTAAAAACCTCGAAATCTGAGTGGCCAAATGTCGAAATGGAAGAGTGGCCGTCAGGCTGATCAGCGAAGACATGCATCTCAACG
>JANMDA010000378.1:0-8590 GCA_031376085.1 Chloracidobacterium sp. | reverse complement strand
GACATTAGGCAATGACACAGAGACGTCCAAAGGAGAAACCTCGGAAGGCAAAGGTAGGTTAGAAGCCGCATTTTTCTGTCGATTTAGCTGCAAAACTCCTTGAAGACCAACCAACTCCGAAGCGCGGCCGAAAAAGGTCTGCCCGGCAGCCACTTTTCCGTAAGCCGCTATAGCGGTCAGCAAGGCTAACCCTAATGCGACAAACGCAATGCCTTTTATCCCGTAAACACGGGAAGTTACCTTACCTTTCGACATTTACGAATGTTTCCCTGCGGCCGTCTCCTTACAGATGTAAAAGTATCGAGAGTGTCTGCTCGTCAACACGCGGCATTAACATCTCCAATGCCATTCATACATTTGCGTTAATGTTCACAAGTATAAGCGAATATGGCAATTTGTCAAGATTTTTCTTGCAGGACGCACGCCATCCGAACGCTTCCTGATATAGAACGAAACCCTATAGACTTCAGAACCAAAAACCCGCTTTTTTCAGAAATTAATACAAACTAAGGATCGATCGTATCAAAATTTTCACAGGCGCTTCTTACTGCGTTTATTCAGCGTTTAGTATCGAAATGCGTTCTCCGTCGGTATGTCGCCGCTTAAGCCAAATTGCGTTGCATTGAACGTACCATTTGAACTGTTTAGGACATACCATGTGCCGGTAGACGGACGGAAAACCGTTACGTCGGCCTTTCCGTCACCGTCGAAATCGGCCGATGCCGGAAGGTCGGTCGAAAGTCCCCACGCAATATTAAATACTGAGCTATTCGAACTCTTCAGCACATACCATGTCCCGGTCGATGGACGAAATACTGCGACGTCGGCCTTACCATCTCCGTCGTAATCAGCGGGAACGCTCGCATCAGTCGAAATGCCCCACTGTATAGCGTAGAAAGATTGGTCCGAGCTGCGTAATACATACCAAGTGCCGGCTGATTGCCGGAAAACGGCTACATCGGCTTTGCCGTCGCCGTCATAATCGCCTGTAACAGGCTTGTCGCCGTTCGTGCCAAATTGTGTGGTGATAAACGAACCGTTCGTGCTGTTCAGTCGGTACCAAGTGCCTGCCGAAGGCCTGAAAACCGTAATATCGGCCTTACCGTCGCCATCGTAATCCGCCGGTGTAGGCAAATCTCCCGAAACGCCCCAAGCTTGAGAAATGAACGTACTGGTCGCGCTGTTAAAGATGTACCATGTGCCGGTGGACGGACGAAAAACGGCTACGTCGGTTTTGCCGTCGCCGTCAAAATCGGCGGGCGTTATCTTATCGGTCGAAAGTCCCCAGTTTATAGCAGTAAATCCTAACTGCGACCGCTGTAGATACCAAGTTCCCGAGGATGGCCTGAAAACGGAAACATCCGACTTTCCATCGCCGTCATAATCGAAAAGTGTAGAGTTCTGGAGAGGCTGACCGCAAGTGCTCAGCAGAACGGAAATATTACTCGAACCAGCATTTGAAGTTGCAACATCGGGTAATCCGTCAAGATTGAAATCTGCCACAACGGGGGATGTAGTAAAGTCTCCGAACGTCGACTTAACGGGTCCCTGAACAAAGCCATTCATGCCATTTCCCAATAACACCGTAACGGCGTTTGTATCAAGGGACGATATGACAAGGTCATCTTTACCATCAAGATTAAGATCATTGGTCACAATACCACTAGGACGGATCGATACGGGCACGTTAATGGGACTGGCAAAGCCGCCTGCACCGTTGCCAATCAAAATTGAAACATTGTTAGCGTTGATGTTCGCTGCCGCAATATCTGCATTGCCGTCACCGTTGAAATCACCCGTTGCCACGCTTCGAGGAGTGTGGGCTGTTGCAAAATTCACGGCTGGCGCAAATCCTCCCAGTCCATCTCCCAACAAAACAGAAACCGTATCGCTATTGTTATTAGACACCGCAAGATCCGGCTTACCGTCGCGGTTGAAATCGTCCACTGAGATCGACTCGGGAGCGATCTGGACAGGGTATCGAGAAGCTGCACCGAAGGTCCCATCACCGTTACCAAGTAGTATTGCGACGTCGTTGGCGAAAATATCACTCAGCGATGCGAGATCCGGTTTTCCATCCAGATTCAGGTCGGCGATAGCAAGAGATCCGGCAAAGCCCGCTGTATTGTTAACCGCTGTGGCGGCACCAAAGGTGCCGTCTCCGATGCCGAGCAATACCGAGAAAGTACCGTTGTTATTTCCTGCGACAAGATCTTCTTTGCCATCACGGTTGAGATCGCTGACGGCGAGCGAATAAGGATTACCGTTGCCCAGAGGATAATCAACCAGCGTCGCGAAACTGCCGGCGCCATTACCGATCAAAACAGACAACGTCCGACCATTCGTGTTTGCGGCAACCAGGTCGGGTTTACCATCCCGGTTGAAGTCGCCGGCATCGAGCGAGCGAGGTTGATTTCCAACCGTGAAAAGGCGCGCAGGTGCGAATGTCATCGAGTCGCAGACAGGTAACAACGAGTAGAAATATGCGGCACCTTGTCCATTCGGAGATGTCAGTGCCTTTTCAGCTGCTCCGACGATCAGATTGCCAAAGCTCAGGGCTACGCTTACACCAAAGCGATCGCCATTGAACGAGTCGCTCGGTTCCAGCTTTTGCCGTTGAGTCCACGCTGCACCGATGCGGTCAAAAATGTACGCCGATCCGGCGTCTGGCCCAACCGCTGTGTCGTCTTCGCGGGCACCGACGGCGATCACGTTGTTACGGACAGCCACCGAGTATCCAAACCGGTCGACTGAGGCGCCGTCGGACGCAGTAAGCCTGCCTTGCGAGCTCCAGGTCGAGCCATTGAACTCAAAGACGTATGCTGCTCCGTATGCGGGTTGCCCCACGATTGGAGTATACTGGAGAGCGCCGCCAACAAGCGTGTCACCTTCGATATCGACTGAGTTGCCGAAATCATCCCCATTTCTGCCGTCCGGAATTGTGAGTTTTTGCTCGAGAACGTAAGAGGATCCGGTATCTGCGAACACATAAACTGCGCCTGCGGAGGTTTGCGGTGTATCGTCGCCTGATGCACCGATAGCGAGCTTATTCCCGCTGATCGCCATCGAATCGCCAAAATGGTCTCCGAGTATCACCTGCGCCACCGGCGACAGCCTCTGCACATGCGACCAAACCGTTCCGACTCTTTCAAACCGATATGCGGCACCTGATTCCGAATTGCCCGGGCTATCGGCATGATTGGCTCCGATGACGATCACGTTGCCGAATATTGCCGCCGAATTACCAAACTGGTCGTCAGCGGTGCCGTCATTCGCCGTCAATTTCTGCTGCTGTGTCCAGATCGTGCCGCTGCGGACAAACACATATGCCGCTCCGCCGTTAGACAATGGGGCATTCGCATTAAAAGCCCCAACAACGATGGTGTCGCCGCTGATCGCAACCGAAGTGCCAAATTTATCACCAAGTGCACCGTCACCAGCAACCAGTTTCGCCTGCTGTGTCCAGATCGCTCCGTCAAATGTAAACACAAAGGCCGCTCCGGCCTGGCTTGCAGTCGTGCTGTCAAATTGAGCACCGACGACCATCGTATTGCCGCTAACCGCGACGGCGTTGCCAAATTGTGCCCCGACACCGCGCGGAGTGCTTGTAATTTTCTGCCGTTGCGTATACGTTGCCAGAGTCGTTGAGGCCATAAAACCAATTGCAACGATAGCGAATAAAATACCGAATTTATTTTTCATAATTCTCCTTTTTTCACCGGCCTTGACATATAGCAACTGCGGCTCTATTACAACACAAGTCCTTTATAAAGGCAGAAAATGCGTCAAAATGTTTGACTTACTGTTTCTAAAACCCGCACATTTGCAGTCAATCGCCGAGAAAATGGTGGAAATTATTGTAAAAGATAGGTTATTCTATAGATGCTTTACCCTCCCGCTCCGACCGCGCAGCCCTGTCTATGAGCAATTCCAAAAATTCACTTCGACGCGATCTCAAGCCCGCGATCGTGTTCCTGAGCGGTGAACTTATCGCCGTGCCGATTCCGCTTGAGCGCGAAGAGGTAATTCTTGGCCGCGCTCTCGAGGCGGACGTTCGCGTAAACGACACACAGGTCTCGCGTCAGCACGCACGTATTATTGCTAAGCCGACCGAATCACGGGTCGCGATGCAGTATGTGCTTAATGACCTTGATTCGCGAAACGGCACATTTCTCAACGGGCGCCGTATCAAGAAGGAAATATTGGAGAACGGAGACAAGATCACAGTTGGCGAAACGATCCTGCGCTTCGACCTGCTCGACGAGATCGACCGCGAATACCAGCAGCAGATCCATAGACTAATTTCGCACGACGACCTGACCGGATTGCTGTCGAGCCGCTCTTTCTTTTCCGAGCTGCGCCGCGAGGCAAGCCGTGCCAAGGCAGAAAAACGCCCGTTTTGCGTCCTTATGATGGACGGCGACAATTTTAAGGGCGTCAATGATAAGTTCGGACATCTGACGGGAAGCAAGACTATCGAGGAGATCGGTTTTTCTATAACAACCAGCCTTCGCAGCGGTGATGTCGCCGCCCGTTTTGGCGGCGATGAATTTGCCGCATTTCTGCTTGACGCCGATCTCGCACAGGGCCTAGTCGCCGCCGAGCGCATACGCACCGGTATCGAAGAATACAAGTTCAGCGTCGTCAAGCAGGGCAGAAGCGACGAAAATCATCACATATCCGTCAGCATCGGCGTCGCGTGTTTTCCTGAAGATTCAAAGGACCCGATCGAGCTAGTCGAAATGGCCGATTCCGCCCTTTACCGGGCCAAACGCCAAGGCCGAAACCGCATCGCCGCCTACCGCGACATCACTCTCGAAGAGCTCAACTACTCCGACCTGCCTCCGCGCCGGGATTAAGTCCGCTATTTAAACGCTTTAAGATGCCGCGTCTCCACACGCGATTTTTTTCGCGCGCCGGATCTTTACTCTCCACTTTTTTCGTCTTCTGTGAAATAATGGGCGCGATAATCACAAATTAAATCGCCCCGGAGGATAGTTAAATGTCAAAGGTTCTTTTGCTTCTGTTTTTGGCCCTCTTTGCTTGCTCTGCGCGGGAAAGCTGCGCCCAGACGACAGAATTCACATATCAAGGCAGCCTTAAGGATTCGGGTACAACTGCAACAGGTAACTTCGATTTTGAGTTTAAGCTGTTCGATCTGGTCAGCGGTGGTAATCAGCAGGGCAGTACGATCCAGCGGTTGAATGTTGCGGTTGCGAACGGAATATTTACAGTTTCGCTTGATTTTGGAGCGGGGACTTTGCCCGGTGCTGATAGATTTCTCGACATCGCTGTTCGCACGACAGGCGGTGGAGCGTTTACTGCGCTTAGTCCGAGACAGAAGGTAAATTCGGCACCGTATTCCGTAAAAAGTCTCAATACGTCAACCGCCGACACTGCCACAAACGCAGCACAGCTCGGCGGCGTCGCGGCCAATCAATACGTCGTCACGACTGATCCGCGTATGACCGATGCCCGCCCGCCGACAGCAGGAAGTGCTGACTACATCCAAAATCAAAACGCCGCTCCACAATCGTCGAGCAACTTCAACATTAGTGGCACGGGAACGGCAAATCTATTCAGCGCGGCGGCACAATACAATATCGGCGCCAACCGCATTTTGGGCAATCCGGGGTCGAATAATCTTTTCGCCGGCGTGGGTGCCGGGAATGCGCACTCCACGGGCACCGGTAATTCGTTCTTTGGAAGGATCGCCGGAGATGCAACAACCACAGGCAGCAGCAATGCGTTTTTTGGTTCGTCGACGGGGAACAATAATGTAAGCGGATTTGCCAACACGCTGCTTGGCACAAATGCTGAGGTCACGCTTCCTGATCTGCAGTTTGCGACCGCCGTCGGTGCAAACGCTTCGGTTTCGGCCAGCAATACGATCGCACTTGGCCGTCCGGCAGGACAGGACACGGTGAAGATTCCCGGCATCCTCGATGTCACATCGCAATACTCCATCGGCGGCAGCAGATTGATCAGCACAGCGGGCGACAACAATCTTTTCGTCGGGATCGGTGCGGGAGCCGCGAATGCCGTCGGACAATCAAACTCATATTTCGGAAGAGATGCAGGACTCAATAATGACGGATTTCACAACTCATTTTTCGGCTCCTCGGCCGGGCGGACGACGACGAGCGGACTTGGCAATTCCTTCTTCGGCTCAAGTGCGGGCGAGCAGAATATCAGCGGCGAGCGCAATTCGTTCTTCGGCTATCTCGCAGGTTCGTCCAATACGACCGGCAACACCAACTCGTTCTTCGGAGCCAATGCAGGCGATGCCAATACTACCGGCGGCCTGAACGCTTTTTTTGGTTCGCTTTCCGGCGGAGCAAACACGACGGCGAGCGGCAATGCATTTTACGGAGCGCAGTCGGGAATAAAGAACACGGCCGGCGACGGTAACACATTCGTCGGCAGCAACGCCGGTTTTGACAACGTAACGGGCAGCGAAAACTCATTTTTCGGCGCGAGTGCTGGGCAGAACAATGTTGCCAGCCAGAATTCATTTTTTGGCTATCTTTCGGGTTCGGCAAACACAAGCGGTGCGCAAAATTCATTTTTTGGTTTCCGATCCGGAAGCGCAAACGGTGTCGGTGTTGCAAATTCATATTTCGGGTTTCGTGCGGGCGAATTTACGACCACCGGCAGTAATAACGCCTTTTTCGGGTCGTTCACCGGCCGAAATACGACAACTGGCGGGCGAAATTCGTATTACGGAGCATTTGCCGGAGCGGCCAACACCGGCGGAAACTTTAATTCGCATTTCGGATACGGTGCAGGCAGCTCCAACCAGTCCGGCAGCAGCAATTCGTTTTTCGGAAACGAAGCGGGAAACAGCGCGTTAGTGGACGAGAATTCGTTTTTCGGGGCCTTTGCCGGCAAAAACACTACCACTGGTACAGGCAACTCGTTATTCGGTTTTCAGGCCGGAATTGCAAATACAGTCGCAAACAATAATTCAATGTTTGGTCATCAGGCCGGACTGGCGACGACGACCGGCGGTGGAAATGCGTTCTTCGGGTCCAGTGCGGGAATTGCCAACACGACCGGAATTCAAAACGCATTCTTCGGTTATGTGGCAGGAGACTCTAATACTTCTGGCAACAACAACAGCTTCTACGGAGTGGGATCAGGCGGAGGAAACTCAACCGGTGCGTTTAATGTATTTATCGGAACATTTGCCGGAAACGCTAACACGGCGGGCGACAACAACACGGTTCTCGGCTACAACGCCGATGTCGGCAGCGGAAACTTTAACAACGCAACGGCGATCGGCGCACGGGCGTCCGTTTCTCAAAGTGATTCTCTTGTCCTGGGCAGTATCAATGGCGTAAACGGGGCGGCCGCAGATACAAATGTCGGAATTGGAACTAGCGCTCCGGCGTTTCGCCTTGATGTTGCAGATCGAATGAGAGTAAGTCAGCGAACCGGAAGCACGGGCGGCTCGAACAGCGCCGGCATTTGGCTGCATCAAAATAACCCAAATGACGATCGCGGCTTTATAGGTATGCGCGACGACAACAATGTCGGACTTTACGGCGGCAACGGCGGCGGCTGGAGCCTGTATGTCGATACGACTACCGGATTTGTAACTATACCGTTTCTTGGTATTGCCGGCGGCACAGCACTCTGCCGCAATGCGTCGAATCAGATCTCGACCTGCTCATCAAGCCTGCGGTATAAAACTAACATCGGTCGCTTTACCGATGGATTGTCTTTCATTAACCGGCTTCGCCCCATCTCATTCGACTGGAAGGACGGTGGAATGAAAGACGTCGGTTTTGGCGCAGAGGACATTGCGAAGATCGATCCGCGATTTGCAACTTACAATTCGGCGGGCCAGGTCGAGGGCGTCAAGTATGATCGTCTAAGCGTTGTATTCGTCAATGCGTTTATCGAACAGCAGACTGAGATCAATGGTCAGAAGTTAGTGATCGGTGGTCAGCAGAAACAGATAGTAGATTTAAATTTAAAGGTCGAGAATCAGCAAGCGCAGATCAACGAACTAAAGAATATCGTTTGTTTGTTAAAACCAGATGCAGACGGCTGCAAGCAAAAGGAGAAATAGGATGTTGAGAAATATTTTGTTTACAGCCGTAATTGGCGTGTTTGTAATCAGCGTTCATGCGCAGACGACGGAATTTACCTATCAGGGCAGCTTGAAAAATGGCGGCACTCAGGCCAATGGGAATTTTGATTTTGAATTCAAGCTGTTTGATCTGGTGAGTGCAGGAGCGCAGCAGGGCAGCACGATCCAGCGGCTGAATGTTGCGGTTGCGAATGGAATTTTTGCCGTGTCCCTTGATTTCGGGACAGGAACTTTGCCGGGAGCCGATAGATTTCTCGACATCGCTGTCCGCACGGCAGGCGGCGGAGCGTTTACGCCGCTCAGTCCAAGGCAGAAGGTAAATTCAGCGCCGTATTCGGTAAAAAGTCTGAATGCGGCAACCGCAGACACCGCGATTGACGCAGCGCAGCTTGGCGGCGTCGCAGCGAATCAATTTGTTGTCACGACCGATCCGCGCATGACTGACGCAAGGGCGCCGACAGCAGGAAGTGCGGACTATATCCAGAACCGGAC
>JANMDA010000376.1:0-2226 GCA_031376085.1 Chloracidobacterium sp. | reverse complement strand
CCTCCGGCTCCGGCGAATAATTCTAGGACAGTGTACTGATTCTGCGGTTCGACATAATTTGCGTACTCTGGAGCATCTCTTGTGTAATCTTGATCAACAAAAAGACTGAGTTGTTCATGCCTATAAACTCGATAATTGCTTATAGGCTCACGGTCAGCGGGAAACTTACCATTACGATCCCATCGTCGCAACGTTTCTTTGCTTTTACCTATTATCGCGGAGGCGTCAGTCAGTGAAACATATTCATTCATTACCAAGTTATCCAACCTTATACAGTGGTTATAAATATAGCACGGAAAAATCCATATACAAAATATAAATTTTTAAATTTGAATACCATTAAGTGGTGTTATTTCCTGCGACAACGACCATATTACTTATCTTTCTGACAACCTTGTCAAGCGATTGCTTTATCTCACACTCCCAAATTACAATAATTTTCCAGCCATCATTTTTTAGAGTTTTCAGGTTACGGAAATCCCTTGCGACATTACGCTCAAACTTTAGCTTCCAATATTCAGGGTTGGATTTCGGCAAGGGTAGTTTGCAGTGTGGACATCTGTGCCAAAAACATCCGTTAATAAAAACTGCAATTTTCTTTCTGATGAAAGCGACGTCAGGCTTTCCGACCACCTTTTTAGAATGCAATCGATAGCCTCGTATACCGTTTCGCCATAATGATCTCCGCACCATTAATTCAGGTCTTGTATTTTTTTCTTTATTGGCGCTCATTACCCGAGAAACGATGTCGTTCTTGGGTATCGGGGATCTCTTGTCGCGGATATATTCGATAGATTGATGGTATCAAAAGAAATTTCATTGCGAATGCTACCTGATTAGATAATTTTCAAATGGCGGTCTATATTATCCGGAAGCAACGCTTGCCGATCTTTACGATCCGCTGACAATGCCAAAAAAAACTGCTCGACGCCCACCGCTCCAACGACGAAGCGGTTGATGCCTGCTACGGCACTCGCCGTTTCAAAAACGAACTCGAACGCCTCGAATTCCTCTTTGACCTCTACCACCAATATACCGAACCGCTGACAATGCTTGAAGAAAAAGAGCAAAAAAAGCGGCGGCGAAGCCGCAAATCCTAAACTACATCGAACCGGAAAAGCAGAGCATTTCCGAAAATAAACGGGCACAGCCCGAAGATAATACCAAGGGCGATCAATGCGTCCCTTTTCTCCCCACTTCTCCCGCATCCTGAGGCCGAGCGTGGTCGTACTCAGGATGCGGGAGAAGTGGGGAGAAAAATATTTGGCGATTCCAACTTTTGGCTAAAGCTAACAGCGATTAAAAGCCTGACCGCACTGCGAAGCGGCGAAGCCGGAAAGATCTCAACCGTCGCTGACGCGACGCGGGGATTTTTGACGAATCTTTAACCGTGGGTTGAAACACCACGGCTACATTCATTTGATCGCTACGCGATCCGTGTGGAACACTTATGGACAGAGATAAAAGAAAAGAGGCTGTCTGAAATGATGTTTCGGACAGCCTTTATTATTTATAATTTCGAATATATTACGCGTTCAGTCCGACCAGACGCGGGTTTGCTTTTTTCCTTAACAGCTTCTGCAATTTTAGTCTGGCTTTGTGAAGCTGTGATTTTGATGTTCCGACGCTGCAGCCGAGTATTCTGGCTACTTCCTCATGTTCAAATCCTTCTACGTCATGAAGGACAAAAACATTCTTATAACCATTCGGCAACTGCTCGATGGCATCGTCGAGGGCGATCTTATCGACGATCCGCATTTTCTCTGGATTGGCGGTTCCGGACACGATCTGCACCGGTGTTTCGCCTTCCACGGTCGTTTTTTCGTATTTTACGGTCCGCTTGCGAAAATGCATCAACACCTGATTTACGGTCATACGATGAAGCCAAGTCGTAAACGCCGATTCGCCGCGAAAGCTGCCGATCTTGCGATAAAGCTGTATAAAAACGTCCTGCGTGAGGTCTTCGGCCTCTGACGTGTTTTGCAGCATCCTCAGGCAGATCGAATAAACGCGTCTGTGATGACGCTTATAGATCTCCTCAAAGGCAGGCATGTCGCCGGCCGTAGCCATCTTTGTCAGTTCGATGTCTTTTGCTGTGCTTACGTCGACGATGGGTGTTGCCTTCAAAAAGGTCACCTCATCAACTTTGACCCCCTGGTCGCTATGAAAAACAGGAAAACTAAGTGTTTCGGTTGTCATTTCATTACCCTCCTCTGCTCTACATCT
>JANMDA010000300.1:0-4718 GCA_031376085.1 Chloracidobacterium sp. | reverse complement strand
ATCACGGATCACGCCGCCGTCGGTAATATTTATTGGCGGCTCATCGCTAATTGCGCGATCAATTAGATCGCGAGTCTCAGGCAACTCAAAAATGTTCTCGGACAAGACCTGTTACAACAGGGAAGTCGCATCCGAAAGCGTCTCGTTCACAAGCGGCGCCTGGCCGATCGAGCGGCGCAACGCAATGAGATCACGCGGGCTCGCGGTACCGTAATTTAGGCGGCCGATGAGGCGTTCGAGGTCGCTTACGTCCTTCATCAGGAAACGCAGCTTGTCACGCAATATCAGATCGGACAATTCCGTCACCGCCGAAAGCCGCGTTTGGATCTCACTTCGCTTAACCGACGGTCGTGTGAGCCATTGCTTCAAAAGCCGAGATCACATGACCGTGATAGATTCATCGAACACGCCAAATAGTGTGTTTTTACTTTTCTCACCTCTGGACTCAAAGATCTCAAGATTTCGAAGCGTGACAGCATCGAGGACGAGAAAATCGTTGGACTCGAAATAATTTATCTCGGAAATATGGCCGGCACTTGCACGCTGTGTTTCCTGCGCGTATTTCAAACACGCTCCGGCGGCACTTATCGCGGCGTTTTTTCCGCCCAGTCCAAAGCCCGAAAGCTCTCTAACTTCCATCTGACGTTTGATAAGGCTTTCCGAATCTCGCAGATCAAAATCCGCGTCATCGAGCGGTGTCAGCGTCATGGACGCATCGGTCGATCTCGGCGCGCCGTTGTCTTCAAAAAGCGGCTGCGATTCATTTTTTGACGCTCCAAAGACTTGCACGATCAACTTTTCCAGCGATCTAGGATACAAAAGCTCGCGAGGGGCATATGACTCGATCTCGCCGCAGATCTTTTGCAAGGAATCCGCTCCAACGATCTCGGTCGCTGAAAAATGCCCGGACGACGTTTCCAAAAACGCCGCTCCAAATGTCTCGCCGTTGCCGTAAATGGCCGCTAAATAAACAGATTCCTTCGATTCGACTAGCTGCGGATCGACCGCTGTGCCGGGAGTGATGACGCGAACGACCTCACGTTTTACGAGCTTTGTTCCCTTGCTTGGAACTTCGGTCTGTTCGCAGATGGCAACGCGATAGCCTTTGCGGACAAGTCGGGCTATGTAGTTTGACGCAGCGTGATGCGGCACGCCGCACATTGGGATCGGATTTGGCGAGTCCTTGTGGCGTGCAGTTAATGTGATCTCAAGCTCACGAGAGCCAACGAGAGCGTCCTCGTTGAACATCTCATAAAAATCGCCTAGCCGGAAGAAAAGGATCGTTCCGGGGTAGAGTTTTTTGATCTCAAGGTATTGCCGAAGCATCGGCGTCGCGTTTTCCATCGTTCAAAGGGCTATGAATCAGAGTTTAGCTAAAGCTGTCGCAGTTTCAAAATGATTGTTTTCAAAGGCCTCCACCTTTGTTATTATAATAGTTTGCGTAACTTTGCTCACGATTTGGAGTATTTCTGAACAAACCGTTCAGGTTGATCGGGATCGTTAGTCTTGATTCCTACAGGAAGTATTTTGATCTTAGAGGAATTTATATGAAGAAATTAGTAATTATTTTTACGTTCAGTATTCTGACACTTGTGTGTGTCACGGTGTCATTTGGACAGGCCGTTGCCTCGCAAACAGCGGCTAAACCGACTCCGCCCGAATCACTCACCAATGTTATTTCCACTCAGACCTCGGAAGCGGACCAGTATAGGATCGGAACGCAGGATATACTTGATATTCAGGTATTTAAGCACCCCGAGTTGAACCAACGAGTCGCGGTCGGGCCGCTTGGCACGGTTGCTCTTTTTAGGCTCGAAAATCCTGTAGTTGCAGTTTGCAAGACCGCGAGAGAACTTTCTAATGATATTGTCGCAGCCTACAAGGAAAAATATTTAAAGGACCCGCAAATTCAGGTCATGGTCCTTGAGCAAAAATCACGCTCGTTCGCGGTCATCGGAGCTGTCGAGAAACCGGGAAATTATTTTATTTCACGAAGAGTTCATTTGCTTGAACTGCTGGCATTTGCCGGCGGCCCGAATAAAGAATCGGGAACTCGGCTGTTGGTCGCCCGTGCTGGAAGCACGTCAAATTGTCGAGATGCTTCTGCCGATGATGATGAGGGAATAGAAGTCATGGATTTTAAGCTCCGCGACGTTCAGGAAGGCAAGCAAACGCTTTGGATGAAGGCGGGGGATGTGGTTTCCGTACTGGATGCCGACATTGTGTATGTTTATGGGAACGTGAACAAACAAGGCTCATTAAAGATCCGTGAACCGATCACGCTAACGCAGGCTATCGCCTCCGCAGAAGGATTAAAACCGGCTGCAAATAAAGGCAAGATTCGCGTCCTGCGTCAAACTTCCGGAAAGGCAGATCGTGAAGAAATTATTTATGATCTTGGCCTGATAGATAAAGGAAAGGTGAAGGACCCTTATCTTGAGCCGAACGACATCGTTGCCGTTTCAGAGGACAAAGCAAAAGCGATCTTGCGTGGAATTACATCCACCATAAAGAATACTGTTCCGACCGCGGCTTATCGTTTCTAAGAACATGTGCCGCGTTGTAAAAAATGAAAGAGACCCGTGGAATAATTAAAAGCCCTTTAACTGAGGCAAATGAACTGGAAAGCAATTTTGAAACTCCGTTTGCTCCGGTCGGGCGTTATCCTGCCTATCGTGAGACCACTCAACGCGAAGGCTTTCAGTTGACGGACTATTGGCGCGCCATCAGAAAACGCCTTTGGCTCGTGCTGGGCATAGCGGTTTTGATGACCACTTTGGCTGCGATCTACATGGCCCGCAAACCTAACGTCTATAGGGCCCAGGCTGTAGTGCAGGTCGATAACGAGCAAAACAATCCTGACCTCGTTACTACCGACCGGCAGCGGCCGATCTCAAATCCCGATCCGTCATACTTTAATACGCAGCTTCAGCTCCTGTGGAGCGAGAGTCTGCTGAGGCGGGCGGTCAAGGAACACAATCTCGACACAAATAAAGATCTGCTGCAAGCCAAAGCTAATATGGGTTCGTCTGCCTGGAAATCGATCTTGAAATCCATAGGCTTGGCGACTGCCGATAAAAATGATAGAGCCGGAGCGGTTGATGCTCGCCTCGAAGATTCAGGG
This sequence comes from Chloracidobacterium sp., assembly GCA_031376085.1. Taxonomy (GTDB): domain Bacteria; phylum Acidobacteriota; class Blastocatellia; order Pyrinomonadales; family Pyrinomonadaceae; genus OLB17. Next base: position 1,594 of record JANMDA010000300.1, on the reverse strand, counting down.
CTGGCAACGTCCGACGAGATCGCCGAAGCGGTCAGGTTAACCCCGTTTGTCAATTTGATCCGCCTTAATCTGGAAATAGAGCCTCGTCGCGAATCAAGGGCGACAGTCAAAGATACTCGTCTCATTGACCTTGCATTTTCTAACACAAATCCCGAACTCGCGGCATTCGTCGTAAATAGCATTGCAGAGACCTTTAAAACCGTAAATCAGGAGAAACGATCGGGCACGAGCCGCAAGACAAACGACTTTTTGCAGGAGAGGATCGCAACCCTCCAAACGGATATTCAGAATGACGAGCAAAAACTCGCCGATCTGACGCGAAGCGAAGGCATCCTAAAAACCGGCACCGATCAAACCATTGTCATCGATAGGCTCAGCGGGCTAAACAAGGATTTGCTCGTCGCTGAAAACGAGCGAAAGAATGCCGAAGCTGATTACTTGACCGTGAGCAATTCGCCCGATAAGGTCACTGCTCTTGCTGAGGAGAAAATGGCTCCTTTTATAACCCAGCAGGATAATATCACCCGCACACTACAGTCCGACCTACTTAAAAAGATTGCCGAACTCCGTAAGGAACGTGCACAAAAGCTACAGGAATTCCAAGAAGGTACAGATGTGATCCGCGAAATCGATGATCAGGTCAAAAGCTACGAGGATTCCATAGATAAGGCAGTCGCAAAGTTTAATACGTATCGGGAAACGTATCGGGAAAGGGCAGCAAAGGAACTCCTAGAGAACCTTCGGACGAAATATCTCCAAAAAAAGGATAAAGAAGAGAAGATCCGCACGGATTTTAATAAGCAGTATAACGAAGCTCAGGGGCAAAATCAGGGAGCGGTCAATATCAATCTGCTTCAGCAAAATATAGAAACAAACAGAGGGTTTCTCGATAATCTGAGAAAACAAGTAAGCGGAAACGACATCGCTGCTCAAGGATCCGACAATAACATCAGCTTGATCGAGATCGCCATTCCGCCGGATCTGCCAACCGGGCCGCGGCGGCTTATGACGGTCTTTGCTGCGTTGTTTTTATCGACACTCTTTGGCATGGGCCTCGCTCTGGTTTTGGAATATCTGGACGACTCTATTCGCTCGACCGAAGAAATTGAACAGTATCTTCAGCTTCCTGCACTTGCTGCTATACCGCGAATAGATCAGCTACAGAAACGGAAACTTTTGCTTGTCGGTTCGTCTGAAAATGAAACGGGCGAGGGCCATCTGGGTTCGGAGCTGCTGATCCATGCCGACCCGCGCTCATCATTGGCCGAGGCATATCGTCATCTGCGAACCTCGATATTGCTGTCAACCGCCGGCCATGCTCCGAAGTCGCTTTTGATCACATCGAGCCTGCCGTCAGAAGGCAAGACGACAACCGCAACGAACACTGCGATCAGTCTCGCGCAAACGGGAGCAAAGGTGCTCATCATCGACGCCGATATGCGTCGTCCGCGGCTGCATTCCATTTTTGACATCGATAACCGGGCCGGGCTTAGTACGCTGCTGGCAAGCGAATTGAGTGATGCCGAGATCGACGACGCGGTCAGGCAAGACGAAAAGTCTAAATTGTATCTGCTCACCTCAGGCCCGATACCGC
>JANMDA010000303.1:0-4858 GCA_031376085.1 Chloracidobacterium sp. | reverse complement strand
GCGCGTTCGCACGCTCGTTTACACTCGCGTTTCCGCCCTTATGCCGATATGAATCGCGGCAATGCCGCCGGTAAGATTTCTGTATTTGACCACTTCAAAGCCGGTTGTTTCCATCAAAGCCGCAAGCTTTTTCTGATCGGGAAATTTGGCAACGGAGTCAGGCAGATATTCGTATGCTCCGCGTGAGCCGCTCACGGCGCCGCCGATACGCGGCAGGATGTGTGAAAAATAGAAATTAAACAGCTTGCCAAAACCTGGGACTATCGGTGCTGAGAATTCGAGAACGACAAGTCGTCCGCCGGGTTTCAGAATGCGTCGAAGCTCTTTAAGGCCGTCGGTGACATTAGCCAGATTTCGCAGTCCGAATGCTATCGTTACCGCGTCGCAGCTGTTGTCAGCAAACGATAGATTCATCGCATCGGCTTCGATATATGGAATGTGGGTATTTGCGGCTAATGTTTTTTCTTTAGCCACACTAAGCATCGGACGGCAAAAATCAGTTCCGATGATCCGCGCCTTTGAATTCCGGTTGAGCTCGAGCGAGAGATCGCCGGTGCCACACGCAACATCCAAAACAATGGCATCTGCATCGTCGAGAACATCACGCAACTCATTCGCAACGATCCGCCGCCAGCGTTTGTCAATATTGAGCGAAAGGACATGATTGAGCAGATCGTAACGCTTAGCGATGCCCGCGAACATATCGCGGACGGCCTTTGAATGTTCGGCCTCTTTGATTTTTAGTTCTGGTTGCACTAGTTACTTGGTCTGCGATGTTAGGAAGATAGAGACCGGACGTAATTTGCCGAGTTTGTCTGCAAAAGATCGAACCTCTCCAATAGTCACATCCGTGTTCTTGCGAGAGTCCGACCGCAAGTCAGTGATATTGTATGTATCTGCATCGAGCCAAAAATCTATATCATCACGAGGGGGCAAGTATTCAACGACCAGTTTCTTCCCCGTCTTAAATTCGCTTTCACTAATAGATTGTCCAACCAACTTTGTTACCAGATCATTGATAGGTTTCTGGCCGTTTCCGATGCCAAAATCAGTACCGTTAGCAGGAAACTCAATAACAAACATTCCGGGAAGCTTGTAATGTTGAATAGTAACTCTCAGGTCGTCTGCACGGCCACCAGGAAAAATAGACTTTAAGCGCGCATGCAGAATTGAGCCAAACAAGATCGCTGCGGCTAGATCTTTATCAGCCCGCGCGACACCACGATAAGCGATTCTAGCCATCGATACATCGGTGATGGGCGAGTTGACGATCAACGTTTCTGTCGCTGGTTCATCCGGCTGTCGGAATGTTGACGGCACCGTCTTATCAGCCTTTTGCCATCCACCGAAATAACGTTTTATTGCTCTTAAGCCAACAGCCTTATCAAAATTTCCCGAAACCGCTATCGTTGCGTTATCGGCAGTCATAAAACGGATTTTGGCATCTATCAGATCGGAAAAATCGATCTTCTTCAGTGAATCGGCAGTGCCTAATTGCGGCCTGCCGTATGGAAATGTGCCAAAAAGCCGCTTTGCGACTGCTTGATCGGCGACATAGTCTGGGTCGGCTTCCATGGACACTACTTTTGCCAAAAGAGCGTCGCGGAGTTTTGCTGTTGTTTCTTTATCGATCACCGGATTCGAAACTGCCGCTGCGACCGTCTCAAGCATCGTCAAAAATGATTCCGGCTTTGCCGAGGCGTTGATCTGGATATAGTCGTAAATTGTAACGACTTCGAGGTTGCCGCCGAGGTCTTCTTTAAAGAATTCACGGGCGGCTTCGTTTGGAAAAAGGTTGTCGGCGAGCATCTGCATCAAGCCTTCTTTACCTTGCGGGTCGAATGCGGAGCCTGAGTGGACGCGGATTTTTATTGAGACCTTATCCGCTTTTGCATCAGGCCACATCAGAACTTTTAGTCCGTTCAGCAGCTTTTCCTGCTTTGGAGCAGGTAGAGATGTTTGCCCAAACAGGGGAGACGCCGATATAATTACAAACAGCAGCAACCAGCCAAAAAAACTTTTCACTTTTACTTTTTTACTTTTCACTTTTGAGTTAGTTTCACAAATGAAAATATTAGATGCCCGCAGGCATCGCGTCAAACAGCACAGGCATCTATAAACATTGAAAGATTCGCTCCGCTGCGATGATGGCGTGATCGATGAAAAATTTTGTTAAAAAACGCTTAACTTCTGAAAAAATCGCGGTATAATCGTTTATAATTATAGTCGCTCGTATTATGAGCGTAAATTTTGAGGTCGGAAAAATGGGAAAAATTGTTAAGTATTGCAATTCGTGTGATGAAGGATTCGCCGCAAAGTTCACGTTTTGCCCTGATTGCGGCAAAACGCTTGATGCTTTTGAGATGAATCCACTCGATCAGGCAGCAACGCCCGCGAATGAAGCCGTTTTGGCTTCAGGAGCAGTTGAAACTGCCGATCTACTCGAAATACCAAATGAACCCGTGGAAACCGTGCAGGCGATGGCTTCCGAAGAATTGGTTGAAGAACCGATCATCGAAGTCGCTCCGATGGCTGCCGAGATCGCAACGCCTGTCGAGGCTGTTGAAGAAACTGTCGCAATGGCCGCGACGCCTGTGGCAACGTCGGCAAACGTATTTCATCAGACCAAACCGGTAGATGTCGACCGTAAGCCCGCTTCTTTCGAAGCTGAGCACGACGCATATGCTTCGCAAGGCGCCTTTTACGTTACCGTTATCGAGGAAAAGAACGTCAAACAACGCAACACACTTTTGCTCGGTTCCACAGCGTTGATGATTACAACGGCAGTAGTTCTGACAATATGGTCGCTTTTTAATGTTCCGTTGGGCGTCTACGCAATTGGCAGCGATGATAATATGCTGGCCTCTCTAATAAATGACGTGCCGATGGTCGTTGAAGAAGAGAAGCAGCAGAATAAAGACAAGGATGCCGGTGGCGGTGGCGGTGGCGGCCGTGAGGAAGACGAAACGACACAGGGCGACCTCGCAAATCAAACAAAAAATCCCGAAAGGCCTCCGCAGGCGATTCCAAGGATGGAAAATCCTTCGTTGCAATTGCCGCCTGCCTCGACGCAGGGAAATAAGACTTTTGAGCAGAAATATGATCGTTATGGCGATCCGAACGGCAGATTTTCAAATTGGAACAACGGAACAGGCTCGGGCGGCGGCCAGGGCAGCGGAACCGGAACGGGCCAGGGCAGCGGACGCGGAACCGGAGCCGGTTCGGGTGACGGTTCGGGCTATGGCAGTGGTATAGGAAACGGTAATGGAAACGGAACCGGTGATGGCGATGGCGGAATTGGGCCTCCGCCACCAGCACGAGCAGTAGTTACGCAAAAGCTGGCAATCACGGCTAAACCGCGACCCGGCTATACAGATGCGGCCCGGCAGGCAAATATTCAGGGAACTGTGATACTTCGTGTTACTTTTCTTGGATCTGGACAGATCGGCGGTATCTCAGCCGTTAAAGGACTTCCGAACGGCTTGACTGAACAGGCGATCGCGGCAGCAAGAAGGATCTCTTTTCAACCACAGTTGGTCAATGGTGTTCCACAAAGTGTTACGAAACAGATCGAATATACGTTTTCGATATATTGATTTTTTTTGAAGGTCAACGAAAAAGGCGAGCTGCATTCGGCTCGCCTTTTTTGATGTTTAAATTAAATAAAAACTACTGTTTGTGACGAGGGAATATCAAACCTTTTCCGGCAGCGCATATTCTTGCACATCAGCATATCGTCCACCCGCACCATGTAATCACGCGATTTGGCGAACTGTGCCCGCTCGTGGTCGTTCAGGTTGCGCGGAGCTTGTTTTCGCTTGATCCGCTTTAACCAGCGAATTTCGTAATCATTACGCTCGCGGCAATTCGGGCACGAGAAGCTTGCTGTTTTTATCTCTTGACGCTCATCGAAAATATCGCGTTCCTGCATAGGCACACATTATACCTTAGAATTTGCCACCGATTGCACAGATAACACGGATAAAAAATGCTTATTTTCTGATCCATTTTATCTGTGCTGATCGGTGGCCATTTCTCTTAGATACTTAAAACTAAAAATTCCTGTGTCATGTCCGTCCGAGAACTGAAAAGTGAGAGCATACCTGCCGACGATCGACATGTTGCTAAAAGTAACATTTTCGTCGATGCTTTCGCTGCGAAGTATCTTTTCGCCAGTCCATTCATTAACGCACGATGCACAGGGGCAACTGCGGCGAAGCTGTGCCGCGCTGTATTGCGTGCCGGCTCCGTCCGACCATTTGATCGAGATCTGGCGGTCGGACTCTTCAACAATTTGTGTGGGTTCAATTGCGATGGCTTTGATAGATCCTTTCAAAATATTCGCTTACCATTCTATCACTGGAAAACTGCGGCGTGAGTGTGGCGATCGAATTTTTCATTCGTCTTATCCAGTCTTGTGGAAGGCCGCGTTCATCGGTGGAATAAAAAGTAGGAATGACTTCATTTTCGAGTGCGGCATAGAGAGATTCGGCATCGGCAACGTCCATTTCTTCGTCGGTTCCACTTGCCGAAAGTTCACCGATGGCAAAGCCGTTTTCGTCGTTGAAACCCTCGATCCACCAACCGTCGAGTATTGACAAATTTAAAACGCCATTCATCGCTGCCTTTATTCCACTCGTTCCACTGGCTTCCATCGGACGTCGCGGAACATTCATCCAAACGTCAACGCCCTGCACCAGATAACGGGCGACTTCCTGATCGTAATCTTCGATAAAAACAGCGCGTTTTTGCCAGTTCGATTCGTGGTTGATGCTCATCAATTCCTGGAGAATGGTTTTCGCGGTGCGATCCTGCGGATGCGCTTTTCCGGCGAAAACAAACTGGACGGGCCGCTCAG
>JANMDA010000290.1:0-14549 GCA_031376085.1 Chloracidobacterium sp. | reverse complement strand
CTCAAAATCAACATAAGAACTCCGCTCTTGCACAAGCCCGCACGTTAGTAAGGGCGATACACTCACGCTGAATGTATCGCCCTTACTAATGTGCGGGCTTAGGCATATGTTGTCTATGTACGGTGTCGTACATACGGCTCGACCCAAAATCACCATAATTAAATGGAGAAAGAGAAAAACTATACCTAAGAGAGGAAATATGGATAAGATCGTAGTCGAAAAAGAAGTATTAGTACCTGTCGAAAACGGCAGCGGAGGAACCGCCAGCAATTTCATCTGGGCAATTGCATTTATCGTCATCGTCGGCATGATCGTCGGGGCGCTCTATTACAGCGGTTTCTTGAAACGAATCACGAACACATCACCGCAAAAGATCAATGTCGAAGTATCGGCCCCAGCTGCGGCACCTGCGCCGGCCAATCGCTAGGCCCGCGAATATCTAAATATATAGGAGAAATAAATGAACTACTTAAGAAAGATCGGAATCCTGTTTGCAATGGCAATCATTTTTATGAGCATGTTAGTCATCACGGCGTCGGCACAGCAAGATCGTCGTGAAGATCGCCGCATACAGTCAAGCCATCACCAAAACAACGGCCGCAGAGTCCGCCGCAACCGCAACTGGACTCACCAAAATCGCAAATACTGGCAAAACCCATGGAAACACAAACGCCATCATCGAAAAAATAATCACCATACAAACTTCATTCGCAGAGGCAATTAATAATCATTAAGGCATTGACTGTTAAAAAAATAGAGGCTGTCAGGAACTAGTTTTCAGGCAGCCTCTATTACATATCACTTGCGATATATCACCATTCACGCGAGAATAAAGTAGTGCGTTTATTCTGTTGCCTCTTTATCGTTCAAGTTGTCATGCTTCTGTCGCAACCCTGCGAAGAAGTATTTCCTAATTTCCTCGAAAAGGAATACAAAACAACTTCTGTCTCACGTCTTGACGAAGGATCGACTACGGAAACTCAAAAGGATGAATGCTCGCCGTTTTGTATGTGCTCGTGTTGCAGTCATCCAATGACTACTCAGACTTTTTCGTTTGGGGTAACAACGCAGGCAAAACATAGTGTCGCCGTAACTCTTCTCACAGAATATACAAACCCTTACTCTGCTAATCACTCCGAATCCATCTGGCAGCCTCCAAAAGCCTAACCACTTAATACAACTGCGTCTTTTTACGCCCGCTTATCTCAAGCGGGTCGCTGTAATTTATTTAGTTAGATCTTAGGAGATTATGTACAAAGCAATTTTTTTTACTGTCGTCGTTTTTACGGCGCAAGCCATATTTGCTCAGGACGGCAACATGGTAAAGATTCATGTTCAAAACAAGGACACACAAGAGGGCGTCGCCGATGCGACCATCACGGTTAGAGATACAGAAATAACCGCCAGGACAGATGCAAGTGGCAAAGTTCAACTGACGAACATCGCTAACGGCGAACAAACTATCGAGATATTCTCGCCCGGATTTGAGACGACTGAACTGAAACTCACGTTTCCTTTGACGGACACAGCCGAGTGGACGATCTTTCTTGAAAACAAAAACGAAATGGCCGAGGTCACTATTACTTCTACCCGCACGGGCCGCGAGATCGAAGCCGAGCCGTCACGTGTCGAAGCAATAGACGAAGAAGAGATCGACGAAAAAATAAGCATGCGTCCCGCAAATGTCTCGATGGTGTTGCACGAAAGCACAGGTATTCAGGTTCAGCAGACTTCGGCAACATCGAACACTCAAAGCGTTCGTATTCAAGGACTCGACGGACGCTACACTCAGATTTTGAAGGACGGCTTTCCCGCGTTCGGAGGCTTTTCCGGAAGCTTGAGCATTCTTGAGATTCCGCCGCTGGACCTGAAACAAGTTGAGATCATCAAAGGCCCTGCGGCGACTTTGTTCGGCGGCGACGCGATAGCGGGCGTCGTCAATTTCGTCACCAAGATTCCTGAAGAACGGCCTGTCACGACACTTATCTTTAACCAGACATCTGCACTCGGTTCGGATTTCTCTGTTTTTAATTCACAAAAATTCGATCGCTGGGGTTATACATTGCTTGGCTCGGCAAATTATCAACGGCGATACGATGTTGACGACGATGATTTTACGGAGTTGCCAGACACCAAATCGATTGCCGTCAGCCCAAAGTTGCTTTTCTACATCGACGAGAAAACTACTTTGACAATCGGCAACTCAGCCTCATATCAAAACCGCAAAGGCGGCGATACATTTGTGTTGCGTGGAAATACAACGGCATTCCATCAGTATTTCGAGCAGAACAAAACATTTCGCAACATAACGACCTTCAATCTCAACCGAGATTTCGACAACGGCGGCCGGTTGTTCGTAAAGCAAAGCCTCGCTTTTTTTGATCGCAACCTGACAACTCAGAACTATGCTTTCAAAGGCAGCCAGTTAAATTCATTCACAGACATTTCGTATGCAAAGGCATTTGGGAAGCACGCCATAGTTTTCGGTGGAAGTGCGGTTTATGACCAGTTTCGCGAAAAAACACCGAATATTGTGATACCGCGAAACGAAACACGAATATCTATCGGTGCGTTTATCCAAGACACCGTCGATCTAACGGAAAAGTTCTCACTCGAAGCAGGTTTTCGTTTGGACCGTGCCAAAGATTACGGCACATTCGCACTGCCTCGCGTTTCTTTGCTGTATAAGTTTAGCGATTATTTCACGAGTCGCATCGGTTTCGGTCTTGGCTACAAAACTCCTACGATGTTCACCGAGGACGCCGAAGAACTTTTATTCCGAAGCGTTGCTCCAGTCGGCAACACACTCAAAGCCGAGAAAAGCACAGGCGGAACGTTCGACTTAAATTATCGCAACACTATCGGTGAAAAATTTAGCTATTCGGTCAACCAATTGTTCTTTTACACGCAGATAACTGACCCGTTGATTCTTCGGCCTGACATAAATAATATTTACCGTTTTAGCAACGCCGCGTCGCCCGTCATCAGCAAAGGCTTCGAGACGAATGCACGGCTTGGTTACCGGCTTGCAAAGTTGTTCTTCGGCTACACTTTTACCGACGCAAAAGCAGGTTATCTTTCCGGTGACCGCCGCATCACTTTACTTCCAAAGCACAAGATAAACTCGTCGCTTGTTTTCGAGAAAGCCGGAAGCTATAAGACTGGCGTTGAAGCATATTACGGAAGCCGTCAGACACTCGACAACCGTTCGCTGACACGGCAGTCTGCCGAGGTTGGTTTATTTGGTGAAAAGACTTTCGGCAAATACAGCCTATTCATCAACGCCGAAAACGTCTTCGACGAACGCCAGGGCCGCTATACACAAGTCGTCTTTCCACCGCACCAGAACCCGACCTTTGCCGAGCTTTATGTCCACACCGAAGGCCGTGTTTTTAACGGCGGCGTTAAGATCCGGTTTTGATATTCAGTAGAAGTAATACCATCGAAACGGGCGCCGCAAAGCCGCAAATTGCGTTTTTTGTTTCATTCCAATTTTTCTAATTCTTCCTCGCTATAGATACGGACGCCGTTTGAGTCGCGGACATGTTTCTGTTTTCTTTCTTTTGAGTCGAACGAATACCAGATGACTGGTTTGCCGCGTTCGTCTTCTTTTTCGATCCAGATGTCTTTGCCGTAGTCGTTTAGAGCGTGTTTCAGGCCATTCAGTGAGGCATCTGCCGGAAAATTGTCCGGCGGCTTGCCGCGATGCAGTGCGGTCAGGCTTGCCTGATCGGATGACGGCTTATTAACCTCCCCGCTCGGAGGCTGAGCCTCCGAGCAATGAGAAGAAGAGTCGCTGCCGGTGAGGCAAGCCTCACCGCACTGCGATATGGCAGAGCCGGGATTTATAAATTCCGCATACTGATGATCTTCATTGAGTTTTGGAGCGGTGCCGGTCTTTTTGTACACCTCGCTTGCCCTGTAGCGGGCGTTGTCGATGATGCCGTATTCTCGCATCAACAATAGATATTGAGGATCGTCGTCGGGAATGCTTGTGTCCATGAGAAGTTTGAATTTCGGGTCTTGTTTTGCCTGATCGTATTCTTCGCGGCCGGGGAAATAGTCCTTTTCCTTTGTCGGGTCGTAAGGTTCGCGAACGGCTTTTTCCCGCTGCATTGCGGCACCGATCTGCGCAGCTATCTCGGGAGTCCACATTTGCAGATAGCGTTGGACAGTTGATTTCGGAATATCAAGCTCGGCAGCGATTTCGCGGACACTTTTTTTCCCATCGTCCGAAAGCGTTTTAACCCTGTCGATCATCGGCCACAGCACGTTGTCGCGGACAGCCTGATGATGCTCCTTTTCTGCACAAAAACCGTGATGCTCAAACGCGAGAAAATTACCGCCGAGCCGCTTTAGCATGAGCGTCACGACATGCGATTCGTTGTAAATTCTCTCGCTGCTGTGAACGATCAACTGCTTCACATACCTTACGGAAGGATCGAGTCTGCTCACACCGAGCATAAACACGCTGTCGGCAAATCGGCTGAACAGAGCCGAACTGCTTCCTGTGGTGCTTTCGCGCACCGAACCGTATTTCGAATTGCGTGCCAGCACAAGTATCGAAACGCCGCGCTTCGTTTTTATCCTGTGCAATCCCTTCATAATAGTGTTCGTTTCGCGGTAGCCGTAAACCGAACGCTGCAGCATAGTGATGTTGTCGATGACGACGACCTTTGCCTTGTATTTTTTGACCAGCCTTTCGACAAGCGGCGCCAATATCTCGTCAAACGTCTTGTAACCTTCGGGCAGTTTGCAGTGAATATCTACATCGACGCGATGCAGATTATTGGAGAATTTGTACGGGTTAACGAGAGTTTCGCCTTGCTCTGCATCGTGCTCCTCGGCGTATCGCATCTTAAACTGCTTCGTTGATAATTTCAGGTTCAAATACAGGACATTCTGCGGCTTGGCAGTCATCTCAAACGGCCCGAAAGCCCTTCCGCTCGCAATAGATTCGGCGATCTGCACCGCCAGCAGGCTCTTCCCGACTCCGTGATCGCCCGTCATCACAGCAACCTCGCCTTCGAGCCACAAACTGCCAAAAAGCATTTTCGGCACAGGCTCGTTCTTCAACTGCACCATCCATTCATTAAACTTCTTGACCACAAAAAGATCGTCAAGCTTCGGTTCTTCTGCGTATTTGAGTGTGTTTTTCGCGTTCATGTGTATGTTCCTCGCAAAAGGCAGCCGTTTTACAGCGGCCGTAATATAGTGTATAGTTGCATTAATGTAGCATAGATGAAACGCATATGCAAGACAAACTTCGCCGAAAAATACTCGTGGGACAGTGGGACACCTGAACACTTCTTTGATTTTTTTCAGACTTTCTGCTACTTTTGTTCATCTTATAGTTTTTTGATCGGCAATTTGATGGAGAAGATTAACCGCACGCAGGTGTACACAGCCGAATGTAGTCCGAACACTTGCTATTTTTTTAGATATATCAGGAGAAAAAAATAGATGTCTCAGACTAATTCCTTACACAAGAAGGCCGGACAACCGCGTTTTCTATTATTTCTGTGCGCGGCAATTGCATTTTTTGCGATGCCGGCAATTATTCAATTAGGAACCACTACAGCACATGCTGATGGTGGAGTTATTCCGGCTCTGACCGCTCAGCTTACGGGCGAGCCAATTGCCGCTGTCACGCCCCGCGGCATTTCGCACTATACGGTATTCGCATCGGCAACGCCAAACCCTGTCAGATTATTATATGTGAGCGTTTCTAATATTAACTTGCCGTCAGGTACACAGCTTTCGGTTTCGCTTAATTCCGCTCCGATCGGCACGATTACGCTCAGCCAAAATTCGCCGTCACAGGGCGGACAGGGCTTCCTTCGTTTATCAACGGCAAGCGGTGATACGGTTCCTAATGTTGTTGCAGGCGACACGCTGACTATCGGCCCTGCTCCGGCAGCCGGCGCTATAACATATTTGAGCGGCACATATGCTGCTCCGCCGTCACCGTCGCCTACATCGACCCATACACCTTGGCCAAGTCCGTCACATACACCGTGGCCAACTCCGTCGCATACGCCGTGGCCGACTCCGTCACATACGCCGTTCCCGTCTCCGTCACACACACCATGGCCGACGCCATCGGGCACTCCATTGCCGCCTAGGGCTTTCGCTGCCCGCTTGAATGGCGCTAACGAGGTTCCACCCGTTACAACGCCTGGACTCGGTTACGGATTTGTTTGCTTGAATTCAGCGGGAACTCAAATTCGAGTTAACGTGGGATTTAGAAATCTTTCAGGTCCCGCAACGGCTATTACGATCAACGGCCCGGCTTCTACGACTGAAAATGGCCCTGTCATTTTCACGTTCACGTCTTCTCCGGCTAACAATTATCCGTTTGTATCTCAAACGTTTGACGTAACCGCAGATCAGGTTGCACAGCTTCGAGCAGGCTCGTGGTATATACAGGTAGCCACCGCAGCAAATGCTGACGGCGAGATTCGCGGACAGCTCAATGCGCTCGTCCCGCATGGCGGCGGAGGTCATGTAGGTGGAGGACTCTCGGATAGTGGCCCTGGCGATTCGGAACGTTACACCACGATCAGTCCGGATATCGTGCCCGGCGGCGATTATGACGATCAGCCATATTCGGGCGATTTTGACGGTGATGGAATAATCGACATGGCCGTGTTCTACCCATCGCTCGGCAACTGGTATATAAACCTGAGTTCAAATGCAGCGACAGTTATATACCAATATGATAGACAGGAGCATCCGTTCACAACGGTAATTGCACCATAGTAGAAATGGCAAAATGATTTTGCTCGATCAAAATAAAAGGCACGAACAGAAAATCAACTGTTCGTGCCTTTTTCAATTTTGTGAAAAAAATGTTGCCGGTGGGACAGTTCGATTACGCCGCTTCTTCGCTACGCGGAATAACTTCAAAAACAGGAGCCTTTCGTTCGATCATTTCCTTTGTAACAACGATCTCTTTGACCTTCCTCTCAGAAGGAAGGTGATACATCGATTCCAGCAGCGTCTCTTCGAGGATCATCATCAGCCCGCGTGCTCCGACCTTGCGTTTGTAAGCCTCGTGGGCGATCGCAGCGACCGCAGAGTCGGTGAATTTGAGCGAGATATTGTCAAACTCAAACTTCTTCTGATACTGCTTGATGAGCGAGTTTTTCGGCTCGGTGAGGATCGTTATCAGCGCCGCTTCGTCGAGTTCGCGAAGCACGCCTATCACCGGCAAACGTCCGACGAACTCAGGGATAAGGCCGTAATGTATAAGGTCTTCCGGTTCGAGTTTGTCGATCGATTCGATATGCCGCTGTCGATTGGTCTTGACGTCGGCTTGGAAGCCGAGCGATTTATTACGAAAACGCTTTTCGACAACTTTTTCGAGGCCGATAAAGGCTCCGCCGCAAATAAAGAGAATGTTTGTCGTGTCAAGCTGCTGAAAATCCTGCTGCGGATGCTTGCGTCCGCCGGCAGCGGTCGGAATATTTGCAACCGTGCCTTCCAGAATTTTCAAAAGAGCCTGCTGAACGCCTTCGCCGGAAACGTCACGCGTGATCGAAGGGTTGTCGTCTTTGCGGCATATCTTATCGATCTCGTCGATGTAAATGATACCCGTCTGTGCCTTTTCGAGATCGCCGCCGGCGGCCTGAAGAAGCCTGAGCAGAATATTCTCAACATCCTCACCGACATAACCGGCCTCGGTCAAGCTTGTCGCATCGACGATGCAGAAAGGCACACTCAACTGGCGAGCAAGAGTCTGTGCAAGCAGGGTTTTTCCAGTGCCGGTCGGCCCGATCAACAGGATATTCGATTTTTGAAGCTCGATATCGCTGCGGCGTTTGGCGAGTTCGAGACGCTTGTAATGTTGGTACACCGCTACGGAAAGACGCTTTTTCGATTCGTCTTGGCCGATCACATATTCGTCCAAAAACCCCTTAATATCCGCAGGTTTCGGCAAATTCGTCCGTACAGAGGTCGATACAGTCTGCTCATCATCATTTATGATCTCGTTGCAAATGTCTATGCATTCATTACAGACATACACGCCCGGGCCGGCGATCAGTTTCCTAACATCGTTTTGCGATTTACCGCAAAACGAGCATGTAAGCAATTCTTCTGGACGATGAAATTGGCTCATAAGATCTCAGGAAAAATCTATTTCTCTCGATGTTCTATAACCTCATCGATCAATCCATATTCCTTGGCCTGTATCGGTGTAAGGATGCGGTCACGCTCGACATCGATCTCAACCTGTTCGAACGACTGGCCGCTATGCTGGGCGATTATCTTTGATGTTAATGTTCGCATACGAATTATCTCTTCTGCCATTAGGCGAACGTCTGTCGCCTGTCCCGAAGCACCGCCGGAAGGCTGGTGGATCAGCACACGTGCATTCGGCAGTGAGAAACGCTTTTTAGGTGCACCGGCACATAACAACAGAGCACCCATCGAAGCGCATTGTCCGACACATATCGTCGTCACATCATTCTTAATGAACTGCATCGTGTCGTATATCGCCATGCCTGCCGTGATCGAACCGCCGGGGCTGTTGATGTATAGATTGATGTCGCGTTCAGGGTCCTCGGCCTCAAGAAAGAGAAGCTGGGCGACGATGAGGTTTGCGATCTGATCGTCGATCGGCGTGCCGATAAAAATGATGCTGTCTTTGAGCAAACGCGAGTAAATGTCAAAGGCGCGCTCGCCTCGTGACGTTTGCTCTACAACCATTGGTACTAATGCCATATGAATTCTCTCTTATGATTTCAAGAACGGTTTATGTAACGCTTGAATTTTACAATGATAAATTATTGAAAATATGACGATTGCCACATCGACATTAGATTTTACATGTTCGTTTCAAAAAATCAAGCAATTAAGTTTGATGCGCCGAAAAGCTCTAGCTGTCTTCGGTTTTAGCAGCTTTAGCGGCTTTTTTCTTTGGAGCAGCTTTCTTCGGCTTTTCTTTTTTCTCTTCAAGTGCTTCAGCTGCCTGAGCCGATTCATCGACCCACGGCCCGTCGGTAATTTTCGCGACAGCAGCTATTGCCTCTATCGACTTGCGCGTTTTCAGGTTGTTGCGGATATTCTCGACGCCGCCACCTTGTTTTTCGAGAGATTCGCGTATCTCTTCAGGCGACGCTTTGTAATACGCCGCCATTTTGCCGATCTCTTCGTCAACTTCAGCGTCCGCAACCTCAATTTTTTCGATCTCCGCAACCTTATCGAGCAGCATCGCTCCGCGAACGTCACGCTCGGCCTGGTTTCGCATATTGCCATAGGCCATCTCGATAAATTGTTTATCAATTTGGTTAAGGTCAATGCCGCGCTGCTGCATGTCCTGCGCAAAATTATTGAGCAGATTTCGCGCTTGATTTTCAATCAAAACATTAGGTATCTCGAACGAATTGTCTTCGATCATCTTCGCGACCGCATCGTTTCGAACGCGAGCGTCGGCTTCAGCCTCAGACACTTTTTCCAGATCAGCCCGCAAACGTTTTCGCAGATCGGCAAGCGATTTATAACCTTCGTCAAGGCTTGTCGCCCAAGCATCGTCAAGCTTTGGAACCTCGGTCTTGCCAACCGATTTCACCGTAGCTTTATAGTGGACAGTCTTGCCTGCCAGCGGCTGCGACGCGAAATCTTCAGGATAAGCAACC
Organism: Chloracidobacterium sp.; assembly: GCA_031376085.1. Taxonomy (GTDB): domain Bacteria; phylum Acidobacteriota; class Blastocatellia; order Pyrinomonadales; family Pyrinomonadaceae; genus OLB17. Next base: position 4,908 of record JANMDA010000290.1, on the reverse strand, counting down.
GTAAATTCCTTCTCGTCGTCCTGTTTGACGCCGATAAGATTTTCCGTGAACGATTTCTCGATGTTCTCACCACCAAGCTCGACTTCGAGATCATCCGCTTTTATCGGCTGTCCAACCGTATCTCCATCAATTGCGCCCTCGATATCGATGATCACCGTATCTCCAACCTTCGATTTGCGACCTTCGACAGGGATGAGAGCAGCTTCTTTCTGGAGCCGTTCGGTGATCAGGCCTTCGATCTCGCTGTCTTCGACCGGCTTTACGCGGCGAGTTACCTCAATGCCTTTGTAGGCTGGCTCAGGCACGGGCGGCATAACTTCAACATGGACATGCAGCGACAACGGCTCACTCCCGTTAACCTTTACAGTATCCTGATTATCCAGATGCAAATGCGGCTCACTCAACGGATGCAATTCATGCTCCTGAATTGCCGCAGTCACCGCAGGCGGAACGACATCCTGAAGCACTTCGCTCTTGATCTCTTCCTTAAAACGCAGACGGACGACATCAAGCGGCGCATAGCCTTTCCGAAAGCCCGGCACGCTTGCACCTCTGGCATATTTCTGGCTGACCTTGCCGTACGAAGCCTTTACGGCATCGGCATCGATCTGCAAATGTATCTCTTTTTGTGTAGGTGAAATTTCCTTTATTTCGCTTTTCATCAATCGGTTTTCAGTGGTCAGTTCGCTGTCTTAAGCCAATTATAATCGCAGTGCTGAATAAAACCAATGGCCGGAGCGTATGTCTTTACTGACCACAGAGCACCGACCACTGATAACTGTTAAAATGGTGCCGAGGGCGAGACTCGAACTCGCACGTCTTTCGACGCTAGATCCTAAGTCTAGTGCGTCTGCCAATTTCGCCACCTCGGCACGTCTCAACCACCTGCGGTAGCGAGTGGTTGAAGAAGAAGAATAACATCACACATGTTTTCCTGACAATTCGACACTTGCTTATTGGCCAAACTACCCCACCGCTGCCACAGGTGATTCTGACAAATGTCCCACTGTCACAACGTTTTTTTAATCGGTGAACCACTCCTGTTTCACGTTAAACCACCCGCTACAGCAGGTGGTTCCGATTAGTGTCCCACTGTCCCACCAGTTTTTTTTCGTCGGAACGCAGGCAGCTTGCCTGCGTTTGGGTGGTAATACCGAGTCAAACACTCGCAGGCTGGCAGCCTGCGGTCCGACGCTTGTCCCACTGTCCCACTACTTTTTTTCGCTTCGTAATTAACGAATTTTCAAATATCCTGAATCGTTATAAAACAATTCCCGCATCACCGTAGCAGATTGTTGCTGAAATTGAAATACCAATTTTCCTGATATGACGTGGTTTTCTCGATTTGACGTATCTTTCCGAATACGACGCGGTTTTCCGAAGTTTTGCAATCACCTACGCTCACATTGTATTGCAATATGCAACACAATATATTAGGGTATAAATGGGAGAAAAATCATGCCGACAGCGACATTGCCAAAATCAAAACGCGGGAACATTCATATTCGGGTGTCTGAGGACGCAAAGGAAATGATCGAGAAAGCCATTGTTGTCTCGGGCCAGAGCATGACGGATTTTGCGACTCAGTCGCTGCTCAATTCTGCCAAGCAGCTTTTGGAGAGCGAATACACTACAACCTTGACGGATCGTGACCGTGACCGGCTTTTGAAAGTAATGGACGCGGATGTCGAACCAAATAACGGCCTGCGTGAGGCAGCCGAGATACATAAGAAGTTGGTCATCGAATAGTGTACAGAATCGAACTGCTCACCGCCGACCACGATACCCATGCATTTGATTGTGGTGACGACAAGAAAAATGAATTTCTTATAAAATTTGCGCTTCAAAACACGAAGGGCGGCTTGGGGCGAACCTTTGTTGCGGTCAAGCCTTCTGAGCCAAGACGCATCTACGGTTACTATACGATCTCAAGCAGTGCGGTAAAGTTCGAAAATCCTCCAAGCTCCCATTTGCCGCGTTATCCTTTGCCGGCGATCCTTATCGGTAAACTGGCGACCGACGAACTTGTACAAAACCAAGGCCTCGGAACGGCCCTGTTATTCGATGCCTTAAAACGCGCCGCGAGAGTCGCCGAGGACATAGGCATTTTCCTTGTCGAGATCAGAGCCGTAAACGAAAAAGCAAAACAGATCTACGAAAAACGCGGCTTCACTGCAATGGATGACGATCCGATGAAGTTGTTCATGAATCTGAAAAAGGTTCGGAAACTATTGAGTGAGAAGGGTTAGCAACAGTCCTCCATGTTTTTAGGCGAATCGCATTTTTCCGTAAAAATACATCTTCGACCTCTAGATAAAGCGGCGTACTGACAACTCGCATTTTTGCGTTCAATGTTAAGTCAAGTTAAAATACCGACAATGAAATCCATCGAACTATTTGCGGGTGCTGGCGGTTTGGCGTTGGGCGGTGCAATAGCGGGTTTAGAGCACGCGGCTGTGTTGGAATGGGACTCGCATTCGTGCAATGCTCTTCGCCATAATATCAAGCGTCCTGACTGGAATTTTGACCAATGGAACGTCTTGGAGGGCGATGTGCGGGATTACGATTTCACGCATCACAAAGGGAGTGTTGACATCGTTTCAGGCGGCCCGCCGTGTCAACCGTTTTCAATAGGCGGCAAGCATAAGGCATTCAATGATGAACGGGATATGTTTCCACAAGCGGCTAGAGTTGTTGCGGAAGTCGCACCAAAGGCGTTTATCTTTGAAAATGTGCGTGGTCTGGCTCGTGAATCATTCAAGAATTATTTCCAGTACATCACTTTGCGGTTAAGTTTTCCTGAAGAAGTAATCGGTCCGAAAGAAGATTGGACGGATCATCTTGCCCGTCTTGAAAAACTATACACTCGCGGAACATATAAGGGACTGCAATATCGGGTTTTGAGTCAGGTTTTGAATGCGGCGAACTTTGGTATTCCTCAACAACGTCATCGTGTGTTCATAGTTGGTTTTCGCTCTGACATTCAGCATGAGTGGAGCTTTCCAACGGAAACTCATTCCGAAGATGCTCTTATCGTGGATAAATGGGTGGAAGAGATTTATTGGGACGAACACAAGATCGCATGGAAAAATCGTCCTGAAATGACGGACTACGAGGAACGACGACTCTCTCAAATGATAATTCCGATAAGGCATCGATGGCAGACCGTCCGTGACGCGATTTCGGACTTGCCCGACCCTCAGTCACGAAAAGCATCAAAAATATCTGGACACAAATTCCAACCGGGAGCGAGACCTTATGCCGGTCATACGGGAAGCCAGATGGATTTGCCATCAAAAACATTAAAGGCGGGCGATCATGGCGTTCCGGGTGGTGAAAATATGTTGGCTTTACCCGATGGAAGCTATCGTTATTACACTGTTCGCGAAAGCGCCCGACTTCAAACATTTCCTGATGAGTATGAATTTCCATCTTCGTGGACGGAAAGCATGCGACAAATAGGAAACGCTGTTCCAGTCAGTTTGGCCTCGATTGTCGCATCGAGTGTGAAGAATGCTCTGCCGAACGGAAAGAAAGCGTTTGCTAAGAAATGAGTTTTTATGGTTTATAACCCACTAGACAAAAAGAATCTGGGTGTTAGCGTTCGAGACGCAATGCTGGCGCAGCCGATTTCGCCGATGCCGCCGAACGAACCGTTTGTGGGAGCAGGAATCTATGCGATTTATTACTCAGGAACTTTTCCGCCTTACCAACGCATTACAGCCGCAAATGCCAACGATGCCTGGGAACAACCTATTTATGTCGGCAAAGCAATTCCTGCCGGTGCGCGACGTGGCGGATTGGGTTTAGATGCACCTGCGGGCAATGTTTTATTTAGACGTTTACAGGAACATGCTGATTCAATTGCTCAGGCCCCAAATTTAAATCTGGCGGATTTTGCCTGTCGGTTTCTTGTCGTCGATGATATTTGGATTCCGCTAGGCGAGTCGCTATTAATAGAATCATTTCGTCCTCTTTGGAATAGGGTCGTTGATGGTTTTGGAAATCACACTCCGGGGGAAGGGCGTTTCAATCAAAGGCGTTCGGCTTGGGATGTTATTCATCCGGGTAGACCGTGGGCGGAAAGATGTCAACCTGGACGACTCGAAGCCGACATACTCAATTCAATCAACGCTCACTTGAATATCTAAAACAATGACGGGGTCGGGCAATGCGATTCTGCGATTTGTTTTTGACATAAAAACCTTGCGGCTACTCCGCCGAATGCAATTTGGCGCGATGAAAAGCGGCGGCGTAGCTCGATAGGTCAAGTGGACAGTTATACGAATTATTTATGCAAATATTTCTTGTCGTATTCATCCCACGACATTTTAATGTCGCCGGTACCGAGGCCGTCGTGCATGTCGGCTCCGAGGGCTTTGCGTTCCATTTTTATGAAAAGCCTGTAGCCGCCGTAGCCGATGAGGCCGATAAGGCCGAGCCAGAATATCCACGAGATAAGCGAGCCGACTAGGCCGAGCACCCACAAAAACAGCATTCCGACAAAAACCAGGCCTATTGCTCCGAGAATTAATTTGATGATGTTCATATCGTTTACCTCCGACTATGATGTTTAATACGAAATCACGGCATCGATGTTCGTGGAAAATTTAATGGTGTCGTATAATTCACGTTCGGGCGATAGAATATCATTTTGAGCGAACAAAAACTTACAATCCGTCTTACTATCCAAGAAGTCGCAAACCAGTTAAATGCTGAATTATCCGGTAATGATTCGGGCAGCGCGGGCGACGTAACTCATGACTCGCGCCAAGTTCGTGAAGGAACTCTCTTTGTTGCCATCAAGGGTGCGACCGTTGACGGGCATCGCTTCATCGAAGATGTGATGCGGCGTGGTGCAGCCGGGATCATTTCGGAGTTTGATCCGCTGACAGATTTTGACGGAGC
>JANMDA010000285.1:0-1962 GCA_031376085.1 Chloracidobacterium sp. | reverse complement strand
AAGCTATTTTCCAGTTTGAATCTTCAGGCATGCAGGATATGTGTCGCAAGCTGCGGCCAAAGGAACTCGAAGATCTTTCCGCATTGAACGCCCTTTATCGTCCCGGCCCGCTCGACGGCGGAATGATCGACGATTTTATTGACCGCCATCGCGGTGTCAAAGAGGTCGAATATATAGTGCCGGAAATGGAAGGCATTTTGGGAAACACCTTCGGCGTGCTCGTTTACCAGGAACAGATCATGCAACTCGCGCAGAAGCTGGCCGGTTACAGTCTCGGCGACGCCGACCTCATGCGTCGGGCGATGGGCAAGAAAAAGCAGGCGGAGATGGCCGTCCACGAGAACCAGTTTATTGACGGTGCAGTGGAGCGCGGCATCAAGAAAAAAACGGCCAAAGACATCTTTGATCTGATGGCGAAGTTTGCCGATTATGGGTTTAACCGCAGCCACTCGATGGCGTATGCAATTCTTGCTTTTCGAACGGCGTATCTCAAGGCACATTATCCAGCATATTTTTACGCGTCCGTCCTCTCGCACGAAGCACAGGACAGTGCAAAGGTTTACAAATATTCGAGCGAGCTGCGATCGATGGGCCTCGCTCTTTTGCCGCCTGATATCAACGAGAGCGATGACGGGTTTACGCCGGTCGAGAACACAGTGCGTTACGGCCTGACGGCGATCAAGGGAATGGGCACGACGAGCGTTCTGGCGATGGTGGACGCGAGAAAAAGCGGCAAGTTCACTTCCCTCTTTGATTTTTGCTCGCGGCTTGGCTCGGGAGCGGTCAATCGTCGCGGTTTGGAAAGTTTGATCGCTGCGGGCGCGTTTGATTCACTGTTGCCTGAGGGAATAGAGATCGGTGCGTGGCGGGCTCAGAATCATGCGGCGATCGACGCAGCATTGCAGCAAGGCCAGCGAGTGGCCGAAGACAGGATGCGTGGGCAAAGCGGTTTGTTTGGAGCTGTTGAAGGCGGTAGCGATGCAGCTGAAATACTTCCTCACGCCGACGCCTGGCCGCAAAGCGAAGTTGCGAGACGTGAAAAGGCCGCGATCGGATTTTATTTATCGACGCATCCGCTAGACAATTTCAAAGACCTTCTCGCCGGTATGCGGCTAAAGAGCATCGCGGAATACGACGATCTACAGTCGGGGCAGAGCATTAAGATTGCCGGAATGATCACAGGCACGCAGGTACGCACTAGCAAACGCGGCAATCGTTTTGCACAATGCCGTATCGAGGACCGCTCAGGCAGTATCAAAGGCCTATTGCTAGGTGAGAGTTTCAATAAGTTAAGCTCGTCACTGGCCGACGACGGATTATTTATCGCAGAAGGCAACATAGAAGCACCGGAGGGACAGGAGCCAACGCTGAAGATCAACAGCCTTCAATTGCTTGAAGACGCCGAGGCCAACACTGCTCGCGAGTTGCATATCAAAATCCCAGCCTTGAACGGATCTACCGAAACGTATCTTGAAGAACTCTTAGTTCTTTTTGATCGCTACAAGGGCGGATGCCGCGTGTTCTTCGAAATAAATGCAGATAAGGCAATCGTAATTCTTCAGTCAGAAGGCACAATGGTCGAAGGCAGCCGTGCGTTGCAGCGTGAACTTGAGGAGCGTGGTTGCTCAGTTAATTGGGTTAGTTAATATTGCTTTTGGTTGTTTCATGCAGTGTTTCATGTTCCGTTCCACACAAAGTGGAACAAATGGAACAAGGTGGAACAAAAGTTTACCAAGGCTTGTGAAAAATACGATCTTTGTTTGGTTTCTGAGACAGTAATCATTGCTGTATCATTGAATTATGGGCACAACTGCTTTTGAACGTGTGCAGACGGCTCGGCATCCTGACCGTCCTTACGCAATGGATCTGCTGAACTCGGTTTTTACTGATTTTGTCGAGATCCATGGTGATCGTCGCTTTGCCGACGATCCGGCTATGGTAGTGGGATTTGCTCGGCTTGAT
>JANMDA010000038.1:0-2149 GCA_031376085.1 Chloracidobacterium sp. | reverse complement strand
CTCACGACCGGTGAAATTTTCGGCATCGAGTGCAAAGATGTTGGTGCTTGATTCGGGAACGTCGAGTTTGTCGAGATTCTCTTCGATCACTGCACACGCCTTTTTTGAACGGTCAACAAATGTGACGAAAGCCGCTCCGCGCGAGAGAGCTTCGATGCCAATTGCTCCGGTTCCCGCGCATAGATCTAAAAAACGAGTTTCGTCATAGATGCGCGGAGTGAGAACATTGAATAAAGTTTCACGCAGTCGGTCTGAGGTCGGCCGCGTTTTGTTGTCCGGCGGGCTTTTGAGAACTCGGCCGCGATAAAGTCCTGAAATCACTCGCATAAAATAATAGTTTAAAGAATAGTGTGGGAAATTACTTGTCCTTAAGAAAGAAAATTTTTTGCCACAAATTACACGAATATACACAAATTAAAAAAGAACTTATGGTCTTATTCGTGTTCATTCGTGTAATTGGTGGCAAAAATTCTTATCCAATGCCGCCGAGACGCATTCGCTTGTCGGAGCGAGCGATCTTTATCATAGCGGAGGTTTCGGGCGACATGCGGCGCTTTGTTAGATACTCCGTGGCTTCATCTCGCGCGGATATGAGTATGTCAAGATCGCGAACAATATTGCCGATGATGAAATTTTGAATTCCCGATTGTCGCGTCCCAAGTATCTCGCCTTGGCCGCGAAGTTCGAGGTCTTTTTCGGCAATCTTAAAGCCGTCTGTTGTGGCTTCCATTATTCCGAGCCTTTCTTTTGCAATTGCAGTTTTTTTGAAGTCGGTTAGCAGAACACAATAGCTTTGATCGGCACCGCGTCCGACGCGGCCGCGTAGTTGATGAAGCTGCGAGAGACCAAATCGCTCGGCGTGTTCGATGACCATGAGCGAAGCGTTCGGTACATCTACGCCAACCTCGATGACGGTTGTCGAGACTAAAATATCGAGCTTTCCGGCTACGAAATCCTTCATGATCTCTTCTTTTTCAGCGGTTTTCATTTTACCGTGGAGCAGGCCGACGGTGTATTGCGGAAAAACGCGCGTTCGTAGGTCTTCGTACATTATCGTCGCGGCTTTGAGATCTAATTTCTCCGATTCTTCGATGAGCGGATAGACGACATAAACCTGGCGGCCAAGTTTTATCTCGCGTTCGATGCCACGATAAACGCCGTGCCGTTCATCCTCGCCGAGGACAACGGTCTTGACCGGAGTGCGGCCGGGCGGCAGTTCGTCAATGATCGAAACATCGAGATCGCCGTAAACTGTCATCGCCAGCGAACGCGGTATCGGCGTCGCTGTCATCACGAGTACGTCAGGATTAAAGCCAAGAGCACGCAATTGCGCACGCTGGACCACACCAAAACGATGCTGCTCATCGATAACCGCCAGACCAAGTTTGTCGAATTTGACGGCTTCCTGGATGACCGCGTGAGTGCCGATGACAAAGTTGATGTCACCTGATGCGAGAGCCTCATAGATCTTTCGTTTTTCGGCCGCCTTTGTACTTCCGATCAGCAACTCTACGCGATAACCAGTGCCGGCGAATATGGTGCGGGCGTTTCGCAGATGCTGTTCTGCGAGGATCTCTGTCGGGGCCATCAAGGCTGCTTGATAGCCGTTTTCCATCATCGCAAATATGGCGAGAAAAGCGACGATGGTTTTTCCGCTGCCGACATCACCTTGAATGAGCCGGTTCATTGGTGCGTCAGATTTAAGATCATCAAATATTTCGCCTACCACCTTCTTTTGTGCTTCAGTAAGCGAGAATGGCAAGATATGTTTGAGCCTTTGTTTTGTTACGTCAGAAATCTCAATAACTGTTCCTTTCGGTTCTTTTTGCCTTTCGCCGCGCAGCAGTTGCATTGTAAATGAAAGCCAAAAGAACTCGTCGAAGATGAGTCTCTTATGAGCGGCACTCCGAAACATTTCATATTCCGCTATTAAAGAATCATCAGGCGGAAAATGAATCTCTGCCAAAGCCTGAGCGCGAGTCACAAGATTTTGACGTTCGCGAAGATCGTCCGGCAAATTATCGGTGACCGATCTGCGGTCAAGATTTTGCAAGACACTGTGGATCACCTCGCGAAGCCGTTTTGTCTGAAACGGCCCGAGTTTGCGATAGATCGGAACGCGGCGCGCGTTATGAACAGGTGCAAACTC
>JANMDA010000257.1:0-6838 GCA_031376085.1 Chloracidobacterium sp. | reverse complement strand
CATCAGGCGGCACGATGACAGCGGATTCGAGCGTTTCCCCCTGCACGACTGCCGGTGCGCTTTTGTCGATCCTAAAAAACTGGATCACCACAAGGCTAACCACAACAATAACCGCGAATATTTTTATTACTTTCTTCATTCAGTAAAACTTATTTTACTTATCTAGCAATGCTACTATATACCGTCAACTTATGTTAAGGCCCACCGTACTTGCAATCCCCTTTTTCGCGTTGATGATCGCTATCGAGGCACTTTGGGCATATCTCAAAGGCTCTGACGAGTATCGCGAAAACAAAGACACTTGGGGCAATATTTTTATGGGCTTTATGAGCATTGCCTGGGGAGCTTTGTTTGGTCTTGTCACCGGTTATGCTTTTGTATTCTGCTATGAGATCGCTCCGTATAAGTTTCCGGCGGATGTTTGGTGGACTTGGGTCGTCTTGTTCTTCGTTGATGACTTTGTTTACTACGTTTTCCATCGCGTCAGTCATGAATCACGCTTATTTTGGAACTTCCACGTCGTCCATCACTCCAGTGAGCACTACAACCTTAGCGTCGCCGTGCGTCAAAGCTGGTTATCGGGCATTCTGCATTGGATATTTTACGCTCCGATCATGCTGCTGGGATTCGCTCCGTGGATGTTCGCTCTGATGCACGGCTTTAACCTGATCTATCAATTTTGGATCCATACAAAATTCATCAAATCGCTCGGCCCGCTCGAATATGTTCTGAACACGCCTTCGCACCATCGAGTCCATCACGGTGTAAATGAGCCGTATTTGGATAAGAATTACGCAGGCGTGCTGATAATCTGGGACAGGATGTTCAACTCGTTCATCCGCGAGACCGAAGAACCGCGTTACGGCATCATTAAGCCGATCAGAAGCTACAACCCACTCTGGATCAACACCCACGGTTGGTTTGAGATGTTTGAAGCCATAAGACAACAGCCGAATTTCAGCGGCAAACTTAAATGCATATTTGCGTCGCCAAATATGGACATTAAATCGCAGACAAATCTATGAAGATTAGACTCTCTCTTGTCCTAATTCTAATTGCGATACTTTGCGGTGGCCTTTCAGCTCAGTCGGTAGTTGTAACGGGTAAAAAGGTCACATACACACGCAAGAAGCCGATCGTTGATTATAAGAAAACATTTACAATCAACTATCCCAAAGTCAAAGCCGCCACGCCGGCTCTCTCAAAAAAAATCGAAGGTGCGTTGTCTTATGGTTCGGTTCTCGGGTTAAAACTGGAGGAAGAATTTGGCGGGCCTGACGGGTATCAGTGGCTTGAAGAGGCTAATTACAAGGTCAAATACAACAAGAATGGCATTCTCTGTGTCGATCTTTGGATGGAAGGCACTGGAGCTTATTCATGGGGCACTTCAAAGGTAGTTGTCATTGATACGCAAAAGGGAGTTCGCGTACTGCCAGGCAATGTTTTTACAAATCCTAAGGGCATTGTGAAGTTGATCGAGCCGAAACAAGAAAGAGAAATTCAGGAGACTATAACACGCGTCAAAAAAGAAGAAGAAAGTTATGAGAACAATATTAAAGAGTTGTTTAACAATCGACGCTTCTCAGAAAGAGACATAGATCATTTCGACGTGAGCGACACAGGCGTTACATTTCACTATGACTATGGGTTTCCGCATGTTGCATTGGCTTACGAGCCGGACGGCGAATTTATGTTCACCTGGAAGCAGTTAAAGCCATATATCAAGCGGGACGGTTTGCTTGCACAATTTGTTCGCTAATATACTTATGCCAATGAATGAAAGAAAGATAAGAGTTTTGGTGGCAAAGCCCGGCCTCGACGGACACGACCGCGGAGCCAAAATCATCGCTCGTGCTTTACGCGATGCCGGAATGGAAGTCATCTATACAGGTTTACGTCAAACGCCTGAAATGATCGCATCTGCCGCACTACAGGAAGATGTCGATGCCGTTGGCATTTCTATTCTGAGCGGTGCACACAATACGCTTTGTCCGCGCATCGTCAATCTTCTCCGTGAAAACGGCATGGATGATACCTTGGTGCTTGTCGGCGGCATCGTACCGCAGGAAGACATTGCAAAGCTTAAAGAAAACGGCATTTCCGAAATATTTCTGCCCGGCACATCGACCGAGGACATCGTCACCTTTATCCGTGCGAATGTCCGCGAACAATAGTATGCTGGCGCACATAAGTCAAATTAATTTTTTGCTAGCTTGAGTTTCGTACTTTTTATTACAACAAGGGAGATTAATTCAATGAAAAAAATTCAGACAGCATTTTTTATTGCCGTTCTCGGCTTAGGTGTTATATTTGTCGGTACATCTACGACCAATGCGAACAGCGTGAATGCCATTACAACCGCTCAGATCGTGCCGGCAGCCAAGAAGGTTGGAAAGGTAACGTACAGGGCAGGTAAACGTGGTGTTCGAGCCGGATACCGAGGCGGACGCTGGGTAACGATTCGCGTATATCGCGGCGGCAAATGGGTGACTAAGAAGGTTTGGCGTGGCGGCAAACGGATCGTTATGGGCAAGCCGAAACGAACTCCATAATTACGGGACGTTTATGATCTTGCTAGTGGCTAAGGGCTAGCAGCTAGAAGCTAATGTGTTAATTGGCTATTAGCTGCTAGTCTCGCTTTATAATAAATGAATATGAAAGATGTGATCCGCGTTGCAGGTGGGCAAGGCTTTTGGGGTGATATGCTGTCCGCACCTGTCGATCAGGTTCGCAAAGGGCCGATCGATTATCTGATGCTCGACTATCTGGCCGAGGTCACGATGTCGATCCTGCAAAAGCAGCGCGCCCGCGATCCGAATGCCGGATATGCCCGCGATTTTGTTGCCTTAATGGGTGAGATATTGCCGGACTGCGTCGCGAATGATATTAAAGTGCTTTCAAACGCTGGTGGCGTCAACGTCATCGGTTGTGCAGAAGCGATACGCGAAACGGCACGCGAGCTAGGCCTTGCCGGCAAGGTGAAAATCGGCGTTGTCACCGGCGATGACATCCTGGACAAGCTGGATAAATTTATCGCCGACGGAGTCGCGATCGACAACATGGACACCGGCGAACCACTCGCCGCGATCCGTGACAAGGTGCAATCTGCCAACGTCTATCTCGGAGCCGAGCCGCTTGTCGAAGCGCTTGGCAAAGGTGCAAATGTGGTCGTCGGCGGACGCTTGACCGACACGGGCTTGACGCTCGCTCCGCTGATGCACGAGTTTGGTTGGGCGTTTGATGATTGGGATAAAATTTCAGCCGGAACGATCGCGGGCCACATTATCGAATGCGGTGCCCAATCCAGCGGCGGAAATTGTCAATACGACTGGCAAAATATTCCCGACATGGCGAACATCGGCTTCCCTATAGTCGAGGCTTCCGCAAACGGCGAATTCATCGTCACCAAACACGATGGCACCGGCGGCCGCGTGAACATCCAATCGGTAAAAGAACAACTTCTCTATGAAATGGGCGATCCGAAAGCCTACATCACACCGGACGTAGTTGCTGATTTTTCTTCGATCAATCTTGCCGATGCAGGCGAGAACAAAGTCCGCGTCTTTGGCATCACAGGCAACCCTAAAACTGACTTCTATAAAGTATCCATCGCCTATTCCGACGGCTGGAAATCAGTCGGAACACTTGTATACTCTTGGCCCGAAGCCTACGAAAAAGCGAAAGCTGCAGACAAGATACTTCGCGAACGCCTCGGCCGGCTCGGTCTAAAGTTTGATGTAATTCTTTCAGAATTCGTCGGAGTTAACGCCACTCACGGACATTTGTCAGGTGAACCTTCGCCCGACATTCCTGAGGTCCAATTCCGCATCGGCGTCCGCGGCCACAATAAAGCCGACATCGAACGCTTCACCAAAGAGATCGCTCCGCTCATCCTCACCGGCCCGCCCGCCGTCACCGGCTTCGCCGGCGGCCGCCCAAAGGTCGAGGAGATAATGGCCTATTTCCCTGCGTTGATACCGAAATCCCTTATCGAGACAAAGGTTGAAATAGTTGAAGCGTAGATTGATTGACTAGACAGAACCGGCAGTTTACTTATGTCTGTAAGTGATGCGGCCTTTGCTGAGGTCGTATGGTGAGAGTTCCAGATCGACGCGGTCGCCCATGAGGATGCGGATGCGGTTGCGGCGCATGCGGCCAGATATTGTTGCGAGGACAATGTGGTCGCTGTCATTGACCTGAACTTTAAAGTAGGCGTTCGGCTGTTTGTCGATCACGACACCGGCAATTTCAATAAGCTGTTCTTTTTCAATAAGCTGTGCTTTCATTACTATAGATTAGGCACTTTTGTTACGTCATCTGGCAAATTGGATTTTCAATAAAGCCGGGTAACTGTCTTTTCACCTTGCTAATATGAGCGATACCTGTCACTGTAGAAGTGTTAACCCTTCTCTCGTGATTGTTCTTAATTGAACTTCACGCTTCGCCTTTATCGGTTTTTGGATAAGTTTGAGAGCAGGCCTTTTATGGTAAACACAGGAGTGTTGCTCTTTTAAAATTTGAGTATCCGAAATCCGGCTTTTCCTTTCTTGCAAAGAAACACTGCCCGATCGACAAACTTCTTCAGCAATTCCCGATAAAGCGGGAAAAGGAAAACAGAATGAAATTATACGTAGGAAATCTTTCCTTCAACACAACCAGTCAGGATCTTAGCACTCTCTTTGGCGAGATCGGCCCCGTCGAATCAGCAAATTTGATCGAAGATCGTGAGACAGGACGTTCGCGCGGCTTTGCATTTATCGAAATGTCGAACAAAGCTGACGGCGAAACAGCAATCTCACAGCTCAACGGCAAAGAGGTCGATGGCCGTGAACTCAAGGTCAACGAAGCTAAACCGCAGGTTCGCGATAATAACGGCGGCGGCGGTGGTTATGGCGGTGGCGGCGGAAAACGCTGGTAGTCCAATTGAGACACGTTACTTAAAAAAAATGCCCGGTCTGCAACATGGCCGGGCTTTGACATCAAACGTCAATTCAGCACCGGATAAAAAATGTCATTCAGCCCATTATCGCTATCACGACGGCACGTTCTCGGCGAGCTCTACGCAAAATGTGAGCCCGCGACAGAAAACGTTCCGGTTTATCTGCTCGGCGAAGAAAATGAACTGCTCGGACATGCTGCCGAATCACTCGGCCACTATGCCGACGCACTGACGTTTCACCTCGCAGACGACATCTGCAAACGCCTTTCCGCAGGACAATATACTTACGAATTCGACCTCGACAATGCGGATCGTCAAGGCCGCCTCATCGTCCGAACGATCTTTCTAAAGGCACGTAAACCCTACGAAAAACCACTAGTTCGCCGCCGCGGCTCGACCGTCGATGCCGAGACTCTTATTTCTCCAAAAACTTAGCAATTCCCTTCTGGCAGTCTTTCGTCATTCTGGCTTTTGCATTTGTGACAACGCCTTGTTCGATTGCGTCGGCGATGTTTTGGCCGTCAATGGAATAAAGCAAATGCTTTGTCATTTCGACCGCTGAGCGGCTGACCTTTGTGTAAACGTTCGCGTATTCAAGCACAGCGGCGGCGAAACCTTCTTCGTCGAAAATACGATTGACGAGGCCAAGTTTAACGGCTTCTTCCGCAGTATATTCAAAACCCTGTGTAAGCAATTCAAAGCCCTTTTTCTCACCAAGATTTCGCCGCAATATCGCCGCGACCATCGCAGGCACAAATCCGATCTTAACCTCTGGATAACCAAACCGCGCTGACTTCGTTGCCACCACAAGATCACACGCCGTCGCCAGTCCGCAGCCGCCAGCAAGAGCTCGTCCATGCACCGCCGCGATCACCGACATGCGAATGCTTCGTATAAGTAAGAACAATTCCGCAAGGCTTCGCGCGTCTTCTACATTATCTTCGTACGACGCCGTTGCGATCTTTTGAATAGCCGAAAGGTCTGCTCCTGAACAAAAATCTTTCCCCGCGCCGCGAATAACAACTGCCCGCACTGAATCATCAGCATCCGCTTCACGCAATGCGCTTTTTAACCCGGCAATCAATGCATCATTCAGTGCATTACGCTTTTCAGGTCGATTTAGCGTGAGAAATCTGATCGACGATTCTGTTGAAACAACAATTTCAGTCATTGAGTTTTAGCTCTTTCGATTCCTCGTCGGATACTTCAATATTCATTCTCAACAAAGCTGTCGAAAACGTCTTGCCTTGGGCATCCGTCATCAAACTTAGAGTTCCTCCACCGCCAAGAGATTCGTGAAGCAGGAAATTTAAAGCTTTCAAATTCGGTAGTTCGAAACGCTCGACATCGCCTTTAACCATCGGGCCAAAGTGTGTCTTAACATTTTCAGCCGTGACTTCGCGAACGAGGATCGGATAGATATCGTCATTCAGTGCGATCAAACCGACGTTAGCCGTATCGCCTTTATCACCCGAACGAGCGTGGGCAAGTTTTACAAGTTGAACTTTCATAATCAATTTTAATTTTACATTCAACGGCCGTGTTTTGATAAGGCACAGGTTAATGGATCATTATCGATCGCGTCGATCAATCCTAACCACAGAGCTTTCTCAGCATCAATCGGCAATGCCGTAAAGAACATTTCAAGTGCTGCCGCCTGACCGATTAATCGCGGCAATCTTTGCGTGCCGCCCCAGCCTGTAATGATCCCGAGCCCGGCGCCCGGATGAGCAAATTTCGCATTCGGTGAGGCAATGCGCTTATCACTCGCTAACGCAAGATCAAGCGCTCCGCCAAAACAAAATCCGTTGATTGCGGCAATGGTAACCAGCGGCAATGCAGCGATCTTATAAATCAAGTCCTGCCCTCGTCGAGCAAATTCAACCGCTGTCTCTGACG
>JANMDA010000135.1:0-8748 GCA_031376085.1 Chloracidobacterium sp. | reverse complement strand
TTCCCGTGTTTAGTGAAGATGCCGCCCGCTGGGCATCGCTCATCTGATACCAATGCAAGCCGGTCGTCCGGTCGAACGAGAACCGGTTGTATATGTCAGGAAAACCGTTAAATAAAACACCGCTCTGTGCATCTGCAAATGTTTGAAAACCAAAACCGTGGCCCATTTCATGCAGCAGAACGACAAGGAGATTTATCGTATTAACGGGAGTGGAGTTGTCTAGTCCGTAATAAAATCTTGTTCCGGCACCGAGGCAGCCCGTGTCAACACTCGAGTTAAATGTGGCGTTGATCTCAGATGCGGCAGCATTCTGATCGATCCCATTCATCTTATTTGCAAGGGCTCCTGAATACCATGTGCCGGCAAAGGTGGCGTTCGGAAAGTCCCGGTTAATAAATGCCGCACCTGCCGAACCAAGCACACCGCCAGAGGTTGAGCACGGAAGCAAAGGATTGAACTGAGAGTTAATATTGGTCGTAACGCCGCTGTCAAGAAAACCTCCCCAGATTCCCGCTGCAAAATTAAATAGATTTAACCGTTGTGCACCTAACGTCGCTCCATTGTTTCCACCCTCAGCTGCTTTTGCTGTTGGGTCGTTAAATCCTTCACCTGCTCCGTCGGCATTTGTAATTGTAATAGCTGCAGAGTCCGGGCGCGATTGATAGTAGCTTGCTGCCTCGGCGATCATACTCAGGTAGAATTTATATTCTTCGACCGACATCTGAAGCAGGGCTGCCTGTTGAGCAATGTCGTTTTTGGGCATCTTTTCCGGTGCCTGCGGTTCATGAAGGTATTCACCCGTTTCAAGATTCCGGCCAAAAAAATCATTTGCTTCCTCGACACTTGTAACGCAGCGAACGGCGGCGTCGCCATCCTGATCAAACATCGCCAGAGGAACGTTCTGGAAGCGCTCCATCAAATTTACCATGTGGCTTCCGTCAGGGAGTATTTGGTCAATCAGGCCTTCGGTCGAGCGATTGGTAAGACGTCTTACGGTCTCGGCCATTTCACGGTCTTGTTGAATCGATGGCATTGCTTGTCTGTTCTGTGCTTTCGAAGGCTCCAGAAAAATAATGCCTAAAAGAAAAACGATGAGACATGCAAATAAGATAAAGGTCGGGTGTTTCATGATATGTTTCCTTTAAGATCTCGCTTGCCGTCGTATCGCCGGCGAAGATAAAAAGGCCTAATGATAACGGATAAAAGATGCGATCTATGGTGATTCTTGTGGATCGCTCTCAATAGTGGTATGTAACTAACAATTCACATATGTCAGAACAATTTGAAAATGATTGGTGTGAAATAAAAAATTCGGAAAGGTGAATTCGAATACTAGATTACTCTATATTGGACGTTATTTGCAAGAAAATTTGTCGCCCATCCGACATCAGCTTTCATGTCCAATATTAGCGGCAAAGATGGATAATGCAGATCCACAAGTATCTTACCTTGCTTGAAATATGCAAAAAAACTAAACTTATATGTTTGGGAAGCTACTTTTCCTGCGGCTCGCAAGATCAAATGTCTGCGCTGCCAAATGCAAGATTTTTCCAGTGATCCAAATCTTCAATGAAAGAATGCCAACTGTGTAAAAACTGTTTCGCCGACGACGTTATTGCTTGTCCGCATGACGGCATGCCGACTGTGCATACGATCGCGGGTGCTCCGGTTTTGGAAGGAAAGTATCACATCGAATGCCGGCTCGGCCAGGGCGGTATGGGTGTTGTCTATAAGGCGCGTCATGCTTATCTGAAGACCCAACTCGCGATCAAGGTCATTCTGCCCGACCTTGTTGGCAACGACCCGCAGCTTGTTACAAGATTTCGTCAGGAAGCATTGGCGGCGGCGGCAATACGTCATCAGAACGTTGTAGCTGTTACGGATTACGGCGTCATCGACGGCTCAGTGCCGTTTCTGGTGATGGAGTTCGTTGAGGGCGAATCGCTGCATGACCTGCTCGGACGCGAAAATGCGCTTGCGCCCGAACGGGCTTTTGAATTGATATCCGCAGTCTGCGCGGGCGTTGGAGCGGCACATCATCAGGGTATCGTCCATCGCGACCTGAAGCCGCTCAATGTCATGATCTGTAGCGACAAGCCCAATCTTTCGACTGCCGTTAAGATACTCGATTTTGGCCTTGCAAAGATCAAATCCGGCGAACTTCTCGGATCGTTTATTCAGGCGCAGACAACAGGCTTAATGGGCTCGCCTTACTACATGGCTCCTGAGCAGTGGGCAGATGAGGAACCCGATTCACGGGCAGATATTTACTCGCTTGGCGTGATGCTGTTTCAGATGCTTGCTGGTGATGTGCCTTTCAAAGGCTCGTCGATACCGGCGATCATGAAGAAGCACATTTCCGATCCGCTGCCGACGTTTGCCTCTGTCGGTATCAGTGTTTCGCCGGCTTTGGAGGAGGCGGTTCTTCATACGCTTCAAAAAGACCCCCAAAAACGAACCGGCTCAGTCGAGGCTCTTGTCAACGAACTGAGAGAGGCGATCTATCCCGGTGCCCCGTCTATCTATACTACGTCGGGACACTCTCTGCCCGTGTCGTCATTGAGGGTCGTATCGAAACCTCCGAAATCAGCGGTTTTTGTTGACAATGTTTCGGTTGGCCAAACGCGGGACGACGGAGCTCTTCTGCTCGAAGGCATTCAAAGCGGCAATCATCATTTACGGATCAGCCATACCGGTTTTTACGATTGGCAGGGCGAGGTCGTGTGCGACGGCAAGCCGCAGGAAGTGGTCGCCGAACTGCGGGCTGGGGTAACCGACAGCGATCTCGGGCGGCCCATACCAAAACCCGGAAGTGAAGCGGTTGCAGGTGAAGCCGGAGCGATGACCATGCCGAATCGTGCAGGCATGGACCGCCCGGAGAATTTAGGCGGGAAGACCATTCTCCAACCAATTGTGCATGACAGCAGCGGCGGCATTTCCGTAACGGCTCCGACGGCGAAAAAGTCGGGTTCAAAGCCTTTGATTTTCGGAATGATCGGCCTATTCGCACTTCTAGTCATTGGTATTGCAGGCGGTGTTGCATATAAATTTGGCTTTCTCGGAGGCGGCGCAACGGTTGGCAATACGGCCGTTAATAATAAGACGCCTGCTCCGGATGCAACGCCCAACTTAACGAGTAAGCCCGAGTTAATAAAAATTCAGGGTGGGACTTTCAAAATGGGTCGAAATACCGGCCCTGAACAGGAACGACCGGAACACGCGGTAACTATAAAGCCGTTTTCAATGGAAAAAACCGAGATCACGAATGCGGAATATTCACAGTTTGTGAGCCAAACGGGTTACCAGAATATCCCTGCTCATTGGATCAATAGTAAACCGATCAAGGGCCAGGAAAATATGCCGGTGCGATATGTCAATATAGCTGATGTCAACGCCTTTATCGCCTGGCGTTTGAATCGCGATGGTGTTGCATACCGGCTGCCGACCGAAGAAGAGTGGGAATACGCGGCTCGAAACGGGGCCAAGGGGAATCTATATCCCTGGGGTGACGCTTACAAAGCTAATTGTGCGGTGCTCGATAAGACAGTTAATGAACCGGAAATGGTTGGAACAAAATCGTGCCAAAATGAATGGGGCATTATGGATCTTATAGGCAACGTTTACGAATGGACGAGTTCCAAGGCAGAACCTTACCCAGGCGGCGAGAGAGCAAAAAAAGCGACGGAACCCGAAAATATGGTGCGTGGCGGCTGCGCACAGAACACTTCGGCAGGGCCGGCCGCAGTTACATCGACTACCCGGCTTGTCGTGCCGGCAAGCAAACGCGATCTACAGCTTGGTTTCCGGCTCGTTACGGATAATTAGGAGAAGAATACTCAGGTTTTTTTATGAGCGGCATTGCAAATCTCTTAATTGTTTTAACACTGATCGCATTTTCATTCCTTTGCGTTAGCGGCCAAGACCTTGGCAGCAGCAATGGGCTCTTTGGCGGGAAAAAGGCAAAGACCGGCTCTACGGCAAAGAAAACCACCACGAAACGAAAAAATACCTCTGTAGCAACAAAAACTACATCCAGGCCGGCACGAGGTTCATCCAAATCCGTCAAACCTACTAATCGTTCCGCAAAATCAGTTCGCAAAGCTGACGACGGCCGCGTTGCGGTGCAAAAAACCAAAATTGAGACCGCTCCGGCCAAACTACAGCCGGTGATCATTAAAGTGCCGCCGGCAAACATTAAAGCATCGGTGTTCACAAACATAAAACCGCCGGTTAACAGTCCGCCAAACGCCGCCGCAGACGAGATATTTGAAAGGCTGATCGTGGAAGGTAATGCGGCGAGAGATGAGCGCAGTTATTCAGTTGCCGAGTCATCATATGTGCGGGCCAAGAGCGTTAAGCCTGCCGATTCGCGGGCGATCTACGGGCTTGGCAATCTTTACAGCGACCAACAGCGTTGGGAGGACGCGGAGAATGCATATCGCTCCGCCTTACTGCTTGAGCCTTCGAGTGCGATCATTAACGTTGCTTTGAGTTATGTGCTTTCTCAGCCGATCATGGCTGCAAATTTGTCAGACCGCTATGAAGAGGCCGAAAAGCTTGCACGCAGAGCGATCGAACTTGCACCTTCGAACGCCCTGGCTTTCGACCAGTTGGGTGTTTCGATGGAACTGCGAGGAAATATTTCTACCGAAACCGAACATGCATATCGCAACGCTATACGTCTGGATTCATCCTTTTCACCTGCATATGCTCACCTGGGGCGGCTTCTACGGAGCAGAGGTTTGGTAAGTGATTCTGCCAAGGCTTATGAGAATGCAGTTCGCCGTGCGAACGATGGCCCGACTATGATCGTCATTGCCGATGTTATGCAGTCGGAACAAAGGTTCGCCGAATCGGAGCCGCTGCTCCGGCGAGCGGTCGAGAGAGACTCGAAAAATCCGGCGGGATTGCTGCTATTGGGTAAGGCGTTGACGACTCTTGGAAATTTTGAAGATGCTGAGAGGTTTTTGCGCAAAAGTCTCGTTGTCAGCCAGAACGGTTTTATGCCGAATAGTTTGCTGGGTTCACTCTACACGCGGCAGGGCAAGTACGAATTGGCCGAGAACGCTTTACTTCAGGCACTTAGGTTTGTTTCACCGAATGAAAAACGAAATCTTTCTCTCCGTTTTGAGACGGTTGGCGATGGATATATGAAGGCCGGAAGGGCCAGAAACGCCGAGCGGGCATATAAGCAGGCACTTTCCCTCTATCCCGAAAAGCAATCCCTCGCCGGCAAACTGGCGAAATCACAGCATAGCTAATTTTCGCCAAAAATCGGGCCTCGTTCCTTATCGAAGCCTGTTTGCTGTGTATTTGAAATCAGGCCGTTATTGCGTGTTTTGAACGATGTGTGTTTCTCATTCGTCCGACTGCCGTAGTTATAGAAAATGTACTGTCCGAAGTGTAAACAAAATTTTGAAGAAGGATCGAGGCGATTTTGTCCGACGGACGGTGCTCGTCTAATGTCCGATACATCCTTTTTATCGGGCCGCCGGTCAAGAGGCGACATTTTTTCCAGTCTTCTCGCTAAGACCGAAACAAGCCGTAATATGGACGAATCGTTTTCAAACATTCCCCAATTTGTGATAACTGAACAGCAGCCTCCCATTGCAGATGCTGTGGATCTCGGTTCTGACTTTTTTGAATTCGAGGATGTTGAATCTGATCCTGTCCTTGACCCCATTATCGAAATGCCTGCCCAGATAGTGCAGGAGCGGGTCGTTGAACAGAAGGCTGATCCGATAACGGAAGACATAAAAGCAACGGCCAGAAAGATCAAGCCGTTTGAGATTCCGGCCGGACATGTTGAATTAGGCGAAGACGACCGTCGAGCTGTCAGCTCGGCTGATTTTCGAACCGATGAGCCGCAGAGTTTTATAGGCAGGATAGTCAAAGGCCGCTACCATGTAACGGAATTTTTAGGCGGCGAGGAAGAGAGTTTTGCATTTCTGGCCGATGACAAACTTGTCGCCGACAAAATGGTTTTGCTCCGGATAATTCCGGACGATAATTCCTACGAGATGTCTGGAAATATTCTTGAAGAAGAGCTCGTAACACTTTCACATATCAGCCATCCCAATATTGCAAGGTTGATCGATTCGGGCCAGTTTACCGACGGCACACGATTTCTGATCAGTGAATATGTGGATGCACTTTCAGTAAACGACGTATTAAGCATTCACGGACGGCTGGACGGTTTAAGGACAGCCCGTATTATCCGGCAGGTCGCAAACGCATTAAATGAGGTCCATCAGGAAGGTGTCGTTCACCGTGACCTGAGGCCTGAAAATATTATCGTTACGCCGGGTGAAAATGAAAGCGAACAGGCAATACTGGTCAATTTCGAGGCATCGAACGGGCAGCCCAATGAACATAATCTTGGGTATAAAGCTCCCGAGGTCTTTGACGGCCGAATTTCAACCATTTCCAGCGACGTTTTTTCGCTTGCAGTTGTTGCTTATGAGATGCTGACCGGAATCTTGCCGTTCGAGGGCAGCACTGGGAGAGCAATGCTACGGGCACAATACGCGGGTTTGGACAAGCTTCCAACAAAGATCAGGCCGGAATTGCCGGCCGAGGTTGACCGCATTTTTGAAAAGGCGCTGTCATTCGATGTTGCCGAAAGATATGTAAAGGCACGCGATTTTGGTGAAGCAATTTATGCCGCGCTGGCCGAATCCACAACCACTGATCCCGTGACCGAAAATATCGATCCGGACGCAATTGCATTTCGTGAAGGCACTCACAAAATGGAATCCCAAAACCAGCCGCCTTCCGAAGAACCGGCATGGAAGAACCGTTCTCCCGAACCGCCGCAGGTCGAAAATGCACGCTCAAAGATCATTGCAGGTGTAGGTATCGTTGCGTTGCTCGCATTGTTGGCTATTGGCTGGTATTACGTCGTCAAAAATCCTGTGGAATCGGAAATTACTTCGCAGACGGGCCAGTCAAATCAGGCCAATACTCAGCCGCCGGTCTCGCCCGCCGTTGCGGACACCGAAATGCCGCCGCTGCCGCGCAATATTCCGCAGCCGGCAAATACAAATTTTTACCAGAACACCAAACAAAATTTGAAGGGCGACCTGATTCGCAATTTTGTCGGATTTACGATGTATTATCCAAAGGATTGGAAGGTCAACGGCCCGCAGGAAAGCGCCGCCACAAACAGCCGTGGAAAATTCATCGACATAGCCCGCCTGACGCCTGACGGCCGTCCGAAAGAGCAGATGCTGGTCGGATATTATCCGAGCAAAGGAACGTTTAAAGAAGACGCCGATAAATTCCCGACTTTGGTCAAAGAAGCGAACGAGATTCTAAAGAAGCTGTTGCCCGGCTATCAATTGATCTCTCAAGGCGAGACCAGAGTCAACGGCGACTGGCGTGCCTACGAGGTCAAATTCCAGGGCGAAGGCACGTCCGAATCGGGTGAAAAACTCACGGTTTGGGGACGCCGCCTATTTATACCAGCTGCGCGGCCCGGCGTTCGCAATGGTTTTGAGATCACAATGCTTGCCACGTCTCTGGCGGACGATTTGAAAAGTGTCGATGATGTCGGCGTTCGCGGCGAACTCGCGGCGATCCTGTATAGTTTCGAGCCAAGCCAGAATTTTTAAACACCAAAACCTATCGAACTACGTTTTTTGATCCGACTTTATCCTTTGACAATAAGGGTTTTCGGTATATAATGCTAGGGCTTTATTAGCTTTTTCGTCCGACCTAATAAATGTGAAGAGTTACAACTTTTCACAGCCGTAATTTTAATTTATTGCTGCTTTTCGGCCTTCTATGCTGGCTTTTCATGTAGCAGCCGGCAGAAGCGTCGAGGGGTAGCTTTATTCATTTTTGAATTTTCACAAGGTCAGTATTTTTCGGGAGGATTTTTAGGTAATGTCAAAACGATCCAAGGCAGATGCTCACAGGAGCCTTCTTTTGTGTTTAGTTGTTCTGGGGGTGATCGCTGGGATCATTGTGGTTCCTTATCATTACCGCACAAATGCTTCTGGCGGCAACGGCTTTGGTCAACGTACCGTGATTCATGAGGACGATCTGCCTAATTTCGACATTCGTGAGAACGCTGCTGGTAGAATATCTGACGTCCTCGCCGGATACCGAAGCGCCGCCGGACGCGATGCGTCGTATGTGGCCGCCCTTCGCGAAGGTTTCGTTCAAGGTGAAGCCGGACTAAAAGCCAGAATTCCGACCCTTAAGGTTGAATTTAATTACGATATCCACATTCCCGAAGTCATCGGGCCTGATCCGATTGTAAGTCGCGCATTCTTGACTGGCGCGACGAGGCCAGCGGGAAGAAAGCACGCCGATGTTTTGATCAATTTCCTCAAAGAGAATAATTCTCTCATCGGAACATCTGATCAACAGATCGATGCACTTCATATTTTTGCAGATTATACGAATCCCGACGGAAACCTTTCGTGGGTCGAACTCGAACAGTATATTAATAGCGTCCCAGTATTTCGCGGTGGCGTGAAAGCTGGGTTTACAAAACAGGGCGAGCTTATTCGCGTCCTAAATAATCTCGCTCCGGGTCTTGATTACAACAGCCTCTCGACGGATTTCGGCGATCCGATCGATGCGGTTCGGTTTGCGGCTCCGCAAGCAGGTTACCAGTTAAAAACAAATGATGCGCTCCCCAACAGGGCGGCGTCCTCGAATACCAAGGTCAGATTCGGCGCAGGCGGCGACTGGGACATAACGGCTGAGAAGATGTATTTCCCGACTGAGCCAGGAGTG
>JANMDA010000126.1:0-1659 GCA_031376085.1 Chloracidobacterium sp. | reverse complement strand
CGGGCACGTCGGCGTCGGGCTGGCCGTTGCTGTGGCAGTCGCAGTAAAAGTGGCCGTAGCCGTGTTTGTAGGCGTAGCAGTATTTGTCCGCGTTGCTGTGCTGGTTGGCGTTGTGGTGTTCGTCGGTGTCGGAGACGCTGTCGGTGTATTGGTTGGGGTATTTGTGTTGGTTGCCGTTCCAGCTGCGGTCGGCGTCGCAAAACCCTCGACGACCGTGGTTCCACTATCCGTCGCCGTAGTGCCCGTCGCTACTCTGATGCCCATGCCGCGAATCGCCATTCCGCTCCACACATCAGCAACATCTACTGCCGCTTGAGGTGCTA
This sequence comes from Chloracidobacterium sp., assembly GCA_031376085.1. Taxonomy (GTDB): domain Bacteria; phylum Acidobacteriota; class Blastocatellia; order Pyrinomonadales; family Pyrinomonadaceae; genus OLB17. The sequence continues at coordinate 1,336 of JANMDA010000126.1, read as the reverse complement.
ATGAACTGGCCTGTGCCGCAGCAAGGAGAGCGTCACGCTCGGATTGGAAGTTGGGGCTTGTCGGCGAGAGCTTCATTCCGTCAACGACGAGCTGGAGCATCTTGAGATTGCCGGCAGCGTGGCCGAGACGGGCGATGAGCCTCGCTCGGACTTCATGTAACAGTGACGCCCAGATTTCGCCGGTGTTGTGAACTTGATTACAAGTTCCGGTTCCGTTCGGCGGAAATGCACCGTCGGAAATATTACAACCCGTATTAACGTCGCCAGCTGTTACCGGATTAAACGGACGGTTCAGGGCGCCGCCCGTAAATGCTATCGGGGCATATGGCAGACGCCGAATGCCGTAGTATGAATTATTCGTTGTGATGCCAAACGCCGAGACATTATAGGTCGCATACGCACCCGTTGTATAAATGCCGTTGATCGGGTCGGTCGGTTCAGCAAGAATGCAGGTGGCGACGAAATCCGACCAGCCTTCGCCCATTCCGCCACCGCGATTGTTACCGAGGCCCGATCCGTTGCCAATCAGACGGTTTGAAAGGCCGTGAGTATGTTCGTGAAAGACTACATCGCCATCCAAAGAACCGTCGCGATTGACCGGCGTGTTCGAAAAGATGTACATCTGCATTCTACCGCGGCCGCCGTCCGCCGGAGTCGAAAAGTTAGCATTGTTGCGGCAGGGCAGGGCAGGACAAGATGACCCTACCGTACTGTCCTGACCCTCAGCCGAAACCCTGTCGGCCGCCGTACCGCCACGTCCAAAATTGTCGTTCTGAAAATTACGCGCAGCCTCGTTAAAGCCGAGAGAATACAACACATCGTGATAGCGGTTGTTGTAATAGAAAAGTTGCGTTATCGCACCGCTTTGCAGTGCAGCGCTGGTCGGCGGGTCACCATCCGCCGGGCTTCCGGGCGGCGGGTTATAATTGAAATTGAAGACGCGGTTGGTTCCGGCCTGCGAAGCATCGACCCCGTTTGTCGCGTCCGCATCAAGTCCGGCTTGAACATTGTTTCCGTCAGTCCACCCGTTCGTGCCGTTCGTGCCATCGGTGATCCATCCCAGATTATTCTGTCCGGGGTTGGGAGCCTCATTACCGATAAGGGTGACGTTTGTGCGCGTTTGCAGGACGCCCTGAGTACCGAGGCCGGGATCAAGCGGCCCGGGCGTTATCGGAGCCGGACTGTCAAGCGCATTAGACAAACTTGTTGTATTCGCATACACATTATATGTGGCAGACTGTGTTTGGTCATTTGTTATGTTCTTGCGCCAGAGCATTGTGCCTGTCTTTGCATCGACAATAACGTAAAAAGCATCGGCCGACTTCCAGAACAGGAC